>JALGZU010000131.1 GCA_025774735.1 candidate division LCP-89 bacterium
AAGTGCCTTCTACATTTTTACCTTAATCCCGTCTGACATGGCGACCGGCCTCCACAGTGCTGGTCTGCCCGATTATACACGATTCGGGAAACGCAATATAGCGAAGAAATCACCGAAAGTCAAGGGAGAATTATTTCTTTGCACTTTTGATAATACTCTGTGCCTGAGGCATGAAAAGGGGCGGATACGCGGGTCCGCCCCTACTTTTTCCTTTTGCCTTTTTACTTGAGAAGCACCGTCTTACCGTTTGCGCTGTAATCCCCTGCCTCCAGGTGGTACAGGTACACCCCCGAGGCTAACCCCGCAGCATCGAAGGTTGCCTCATGATACCCCGCCGAGCGCCAGCCATCAAGGACAAAACCTAATGATCTTCCGCTGACATCGAAGATTTCCAGCGTCACCCATGAAGCCACCGGCAATTCAACCTTAAACGGCGGAGGATGGATCGTTTTTGACGCCCAGAATGATCTCGCCCGTACCCGTGAGCGGCACCAGGCATTCCTCGCAGTTGTTGGTGATGGACAGCGTGTCCTCGTAGCTGGTTGAATCATCCGGCGTGAAGGTGACCGTAACATCCAGGCTGTCATCGGGCGAAATCAGGCTGTCCGCCGGATCCCAGTTGGTGGAGAAGACGCTCAGGATGCAGGCAATGTCAGAAAGGATCAGGTCCGCATCACCGAGATTGTGAATCATCAGCGGCAGATCCGCCGAATTACCCACCGTCACCGTGCCGAAGTCCAGCGACGTTGCCGACAGTTCGATATCCGGCACCCGCTGGTCGAAGAAGAAAGCTCCCATTTCGGTGAAGGTACTGTCGGGATCTAACGCGAATAACGGATCCCCCGCGTCGATGCAGGGAGAACCTGCAGTCAGGTGTAAATCGTTATTTGTGGTATCTGCGAACAGTGGATCCATGAAGATATTAAAATACGCGTCGCAGGAATCGCCATTGGCGTTGATGGTGTTGAGAACACCGAAGTTAGCCGGATAGGTTCCACCGTGAGTATAGATATCATACTCATTTTCGTAGAAATCCGAATACGATAGCTCAGATATGGTACTTTGCCACACCTCTATCGCCAGATCGTTACGGACAACAATACTGTTACTGATACTCGCATCGCAGCCGGTCCCAAGAAACAGAGCGCCGCCATAGCCCGAATGGAAACAGGAATTATCCCAGAACGTGCAATGGTCCAGAGTGAAAGAGCTGGGCCCCGTCTGCTCATTGCTCACACAAATCGCACCACCAGATAAGCCATAATTCAGATAAAACGTACAGTGCGAGATATCGAAATCCGTCTCATCCGCAAAGATCGCACCCCCGCCCTTCAAGTAAGCGGGGTATACATTGGCCACATTTCCGCTGAAGAGGCAATCCGTGAGGAGAACACCATCATTGACCGATCTGCACCAGATCGCTCCGCCTTCATTTGACGCCGTGTTATTCTCAAAGAGACAGCCGGTAATTTCTACTGGAGCGCTCCCCCCAAAACCCAGTGCCAGGATGGCTCCGCCATTTCCGGCAACGTTGTCACGAAACGTGCAATATGAAATCTGTGGATTTGAGATAAATGGCTGCATTGAGATTGCTGAATTGGTGTTACGGCTGAAGTCGCAGTGTGAAATGATCAGATTAGCATGCACACCTGTCACGAGTATGGCTCCCGAAGCATGGTGGAACGTGCAGTATGAAAGTGGATAGGTCAGACCGGCTATGTCATCGAAATCGAAACTGATGCCCCCCCAGCCGGTGCTGGTATCCGCCGGAAAGAAGTGGATGGAATCGGCTTCCGTGCCGATTGCTTCCAGGTAACCGTTCACGGTGAAGGCGTAGTTGCCCTGGAAATTCACCTCCACTCCCGGTTCGATCACCAGCGTCGAATCGGTATGGACGGTAATTTCCCCTTCAATCAAGTACGGAGATCCGGCCGCTGACCATGTACCGGAGACGTAACCTGCGGGAATGATCGTATCCGCTGAAGCGACCGAAACCGCCAGCGCCCCCCATAGCAAGGCGATGAGCATTTTCCTGGTCATTATCGTCCCTTTCCTGTATGAAAGACAAAAAAGGCACCTTGAATCCTCATCACCCGGAGGATCCAGAGCACCTTCTGCATTTTTACTCCAATGTTTTCTGACACGGCGACCAGCCTCCACTCCAATGATCTGCACGATTATGCGGATTCTGGAGACGCAATATAACGAAGAAATCACCGAAAGTCAAGCGAGAATTATTTTATTGCACTATTGATAAAAAAGCGATCCCGAAACCTCGGGATCGCTACTTCTGAATTCTGGCTCCTGACTTCTGGCTTCTATTTTAATAGCACCATTTTTTTCACGTCCGCAAATCCTTCAGCGGACACTCGCACGAAGTAAACCCCGGAAGGCAGCGAAGAGGCGTCGTATAGCAATTGATATGATCCTTCGGGCTTAAATCCTTCTGTAATGGTCGCAACTACTCGCCCCAGCAGGTCGTAGATTTTCAGGTCAAGTTTTGTTGAATTGTGCAATTGCAGGGTAAGCCTTACGGTGTTGCTGGAAATGCGCTCGACACCGAATTGAATGCCGGGTGTTCTCTGTGATGGCGATATCTGATCCCCGTGAACGAAGAGAGGTTCGAGTTCTATTTCGAGCACTGTCAAGGTATCCTGAATCGATACATTTTCTATCCGCACCGTATGATAGCCCGCCATGCCGGCAAAGACCGTGTAGGAGCCATTGTTCAACAGCCGGGTGAAGCGGCCATATTGCGGCTCTGCGAACCGAGAGCGCACCTGTTCCGAAATTCGACCCTGGATCTCAACGCGGGCAGGCAGCGGCAGGCCGCTTTCAGCATCGGTGACGTGTCCGGTGATACCGGGCCCCGCCAGCCTTTCCAGGAGGTATATGGAGCCATTGTAATAGCGCTCAGTTCTCTCCGCCAGTTCGGATCCCGGCGGGAGAAAAACCGGATAGGGATTCACCTCGACGCAGAACGAAATCGATCCGCCGAAACCGTAAAACCAGTTGCGGCACTGTCCACTCTGTGCACCATAGACGGCAATATCGTATGGAGTTCCGTTATCCTGGATAAAACGATTCGCCAGCTCAGAGGCGAAGGCGTCTAGAACGTCCTGGTCTGGCGCCGGTTGGCTGTTGAAATTCCAGGGATAGATGACGACTTCGCCGTAGCTGTGAAACGATATGCCCGTAACGAATCGCTGCCGCCGGGCCAGAAATTCAATCGCCCGGGTCTCCTCCTCGGAAAACGGCTCCGTACCCCGGTAATAATAATGCCAGGGATCGGGTGACCCGCCCATTTCCCAGTACCAGTCGTAATTTCGATTCAGGTCGATCCCTTCGTGATCGTCCGTCCACCAGGTGCCCCCGGTGAATTCGTAATACACTCCGTTGTTGTTGATGTCGCGGGCATTCTTGCGCCAGAATTCGTTGATGCCCTCAGTGACGGCGAAATGCCCGTCCGGGTTGACCAGCGGAACGAAGAAAATCTCGTAGTCGTTCATCCAGGCGGAGATCTGGGGATCGATACCATAATTTTCCAGGAAGTGGTCGATCATGTAGAGTAACGTTTCGCAACCCAGCGCTTCACAGGCGTGGTGCGTGCCGAAGTAATATAAGGCAATCTCGTCTTCTTCCTCGGCGGCGTTATCGGACAGTTTCATGCTCCAGAGGGTCCTGGGAAACTGCGTGGCACAGCCGATGGAATCCAGGCGGCAGAGGTCGGGGTACTGGGCTGCCAGCGCCTGCAGCTCATCGGTGAGTTCCTCATAGGTATGATATTCCGGATCGAGGTCGAGCCCTGAGAGGGTGGGGAGGGCGGTCAGGTCTTTCACCTGGTAATCCAAGCCTTCCAGAACCGCGATGTCATGTTCGTCGAGAACCAGGTCGAGCACACCTTCCAGCTCGCTGTGGTAGATGGTAAATCCCATCCTGACAAGATCGTTAACTTCCTCCGGCGAAGAAACCGAGATTCTCCCTACGAAAGGTTCTGCTTGGCCAAGGAAGACGCAGCCGGTTATAATCAAAATGGCGGACATTACCGATCTCATGTGAGCCTCCGGAAAGAACTTTGGGATACCTTATCATAAAAATATAACAAATATTACTTAAATAGTCAAGTCAATTATTTCGACAGCCCAAATTTTCTGTACGAATTGAAATTGCTGAAAATGAATAGGGCGATCCCGTATCCGGGATCGCCCTGTTGTATTGCCTCAACTGCCACGCAAGATCGCGAAGCATCTTGTCGTCAGACCCTCTGGGCGGAAAAAGTGACATTGTCACTTCATCAGGATCATCTTCTTGACCGAGCTGAAGTCACCCGCCTCAATCCGGTAGATGTAGAGGCCTGAGGCTAGCTGGGAGGCGTCGAAACCGACCTCATGCATGCCCGCCATGCGCTGTCCGTTGACCAGCGTGGCCACCTGACGGCCCAGCAGGTCGTAAACGGCCAGCTTGACGTAGCCCGTTTCGGGCAGTCCGAAGCTGATCGTGGTCAGTGGATTGAAGGGATTGGGGTAGTTCTGGCACATGAAAAACGCTACAGGAATCATTTCATTGTCCTTATTCGTCAGCCAGGCCTCAAAGGACTCACCCGTATTTGTCCAACCAGTGGACCAGTCTGATCCATCAGATCCCAACTTCTCGAAAGTGAATGAATCTGTCGAAGTGTCCGCTTCCACTACGGCATAAGCGTTGTAAGAATAAGTTCCGGGCGGTGCACCCGCCGGGACCGTTTGTATCCTTTCACGGCTGATCGTAAGCCCTGCTTCCATGGTTACCGATAGCGGCCCTAATACCGGCCCGAATAGGGTGCTGTCTGGTAAAGTTACGTCACACCATACATTGACTGAATGTGATACAATATCAATGTTGGTTCCCTCTATGGTGTAATCAAAGCTTCCACCTTCGGATGGTATCTGAATTGGCGGATTTGTAGGTGTTACAGTAATCTGCACCGCAGGCAACTGAGCACCACAGGGATAATGGTATCCCATATCGACGATATCTTCATCCTGAACCCCATCCGTGCGGGTGGTCCAGGTGATCATCGTGGCAATCGGATCGCCGGCATCTACACATGGAGATTGAATTGCTTGACCCGCTGCGATTTGAGACAGGTAATAATCTCCATAAAGCCCACTCACAAATACAGGATCTAAATCGATGTTTCCGGTTCCAGCATATCCGCCTTCTATGCAGGAATAGGTGGCTAATGGGGATCCATTTAGAGCCTGCTCGGGATTGTTCCAAATGATGGAGTTGTCAACTTGTAAAAAGCTACCTAAAGTGCATTCGATTACGAATTCGCCCGGCGATCCAACACCAGGGTCACCGGTTGAACCAGATACCTGGCCCTGGCCACCCCAACCGCCATACCCTCCGGTACCCATGCCACAGTCATTCTGTGAGAAAGTGAAGTTACTGAATTGTGAGTTACTGTTCGATAGATACACTGCTCCTCCATCACCTCCAACACCATCTCCACCATCTCCACCATCTCCGCCCCAGCTACTAGGAAACGTCCAGGCATCACCGCCGTGGCCACCCTGACCGCCCGAGCCGCTACCGCCTACATTATTGAATAGCATATTGTTGCTTAGTTGAGCGTCAGAATCAGCCAATTCAAGGACGCCGCCCTGACCACCAAATCCGTCTCCCCCGTCGCCGCCGTGTCCACCATACGTACCAAACGATCCTCCTAATGCATTTCCACCATTGCCGCCGTCTCCACCAATGCCGTTCCCGCAAAAATTATCGAAACAGCTATTGTTGAAAAGCAAAGCATCGGAATTATTTAGATTTATAGCTCCGCCACCGCCCCCGGTGCCTGAACCTGCAGATCCTCCCGATCCCCCTATGGCTGGATTACTCCCCTCGTCAAAAACCCCAACTCCACCCTGACCACCAATTCCATCTCCTGTTGAGTTATCGTATACTAAGTTATTGGAAAGGGTGGCATCGGAATTATTGAGGAAGCCCGCACCACCGCCACCGCTTATCGCAGAACCGCCGGCTCCTCCATGCCCCCACATTACGAGAAGTTCACCATCACCGCCAGGACCACCGGTAGCGGTTCCTGTCGAATTGCTGAAGATACTGTTTCCGTCTATGAAAGGTGAGCCTTCAACGCAGTATATAGCTCCGCCGCAGCCCGATTCGGCGGAACCACCGGTACCACCCGGATCACCGTCTCCACCATTTCCGCCCGTAGCATTTCCGGTTCGGTTATAGCAAATGGAATTGTTTAAAATAAACGGACTGGAACCCGTGCAGTAAATTGCCCCACCGTGGCCCGATACGGTGCTCTCACCCGTACCCCCGGGAATACCCGTAACGCCTTCGACGTCCCCGGTCCTGTTATCGCGAATTGTACAATACTGAATCCGAAGAATCGAAGAATTACTGCAAAAAACAGCGCCTCCGTTCTTATCATCTCCGGCGGCGCTATCAGATGACGATCTGCCGTAGGTTATTTCACAGTATACCAGCCTTGAGCTGTCTGGCTGAAGGTTCAAATCGTAAAAACGAAGCCCATGCCAGCCATCACTCGTATCCGCGGCAGTAATACAAATCGAATCATTCTCTGTCCCCACAGCCTCCAACATACCATTCACAATGAATTTGTAATGACCCTGAAAAATGACATCAACTCCCGGTTCGACAGTCAGCAAAGCTCCATTTGCGATCGTAATTTCACCTTCGACAAGATAAGGCGATCCGGATGCCGTCCATGTGCCAGAGACGTTCCCTTCTGGAATAATCGTCTCTGCTGAGGCGGTCATTGTCGCCACAGTGAGAATGAACAGTATTAAAAAGATCTTACTCAACATACCCACCTCCACTTAGTTAGTTATAGTAATATAACTATAATGTTTTATTTTGTCAAGTCTTTTTTATTAGACACCATAAATTATTTAGTGATAGACATTATAAACTATTGTTATAAAAGAAATAAAGGCGACTTGAATAAGTCGCCTTTATTATCTTGATTTTATTTCTTTTTACTTCATCAGGATCATCTTCTTGACCGAGATGAACTCGCCCGCCTCAATCCGGTAGATGTAGAGGCCTGAAGCGAGCTGTGAGGCGTCGAAACTGGCTTCATGCATCCCCGCTTCACGCTGCCCGTTGACCAACAGCGCTACCTGACGGCCTAGCAGGTCGTAAACAGCTAGGCGCACATGACTGGCTTCTGGCAGCCCGAAGCTGATCGTGGTCAGTGGATTGAAGGGATTGGGGTAGTTCTGGCTCAGACTGTAGACGTCCGGGATAACCGAATCGTCCGTACCTGTCCCAAACCAATCATCGAACGACTCCCCGTAGTTGTTCCAGGCTTCAATCACCGCGCCGTCTCCGGTCGATAGCTTGTCGAAGTTGAAGCTGTCCTGCGACCAGATGGTGCTGGGGTAGGCGCCGATGTAGCAGTTATATGTGTAGGATCCGGCTGGAGCTCGCCCAGGAACTTCCTGTGTACGATCGCGATCACCGATGAAACCGGGAGGCAGATTGCTAACAATGACTGGACCTAATAGCGGGCCTACTACACTGCCGCCGGGGATGACTGCGTCACACCAGACCTGTCCGGTGACCGCCGATGTGCCGACGTTCTCCACCAGGATGTTGTAATTAAAGCTGCCGCCCACTGCAGGGATCTGGATCGGAATCCCGTAGGGGGTCAGGGTCACGACTACGTCCGGCGTACCTGAGATATTCGTCGTGTATGTGATAGAGCGTCCGGGTTCAACCTCCCAGGAGTGAACGTCGTAGGCACCGTTGTAGCCGTACTCGATACCATCGGTCTGGCTCTGGTTTTCTATCCCGAAGGTGACCGAGGAGGCATTCGAGACGAGGTCGTACTGACAAAGGATAATGCCGTCGCCGGTGGTGGTGGACCAATACGCCGGATCATACAAAATCACCTCGAACGTTTCCCGGGTAGTAGTGGCG
>JALGZU010000132.1 GCA_025774735.1 candidate division LCP-89 bacterium
CGCGGCGATGCTGAAGATCCAGGCGATCAGCAGTTCCGGCGAGATCCGCTCCATGGCCACTTTTCCGAGGATGAAGATGACACCCGTCAGAAAAGAGCTGGTGACGACGAGGGCGTACCCTTTTCCCGAGCTTGACAAGGAGGTTCCGTCAGATCTTTCTGTGCCGCCTCCTTTGTCACATAGTTGTACTTATTATTATCTCAGGTGGTCGAGCACGTTGTATGAGCCGGGCTATCCGTCAGGACGGTCTGGTTCAGTTCAGTTGTTTATGAACCCGTTTGGCGATTTTGTTCCATTCGCGGACCACGCTCATGAAAGCGTCCCGGTCTTTGTGGGTCACCGGATTGGTGAAAACCAGGGCGGCCCGGATCCGTTCGACGATGTCGACCCATTTCTCGAGCTTGTCGAACTTGAACTTGTCACCCAGGTACTTCCCAAACAGAGCCTGGTGTTCGGTGATGATCACGCTCAGGTCCCTGATGTCGGTGTAGTAGATCGGCTCGGCGCCGAACTGGCCGCGCCACTTCGGTTGATCTTCGCCGGACCTGCGGTCGAAGGTGGAGTACATGATATCTCTCGGTGTCACGTCATACCACCAGTCGATACCGTATTTTGTGGCCATCACGCCGGAGACCACGCGCCGGATGGAGTTTTCCAGCAGGAACAGCCGGGTGCAGATCTCGGCGTTGCGGTGCGCCGACGTAATCATGACGCTGTCCATGAACGGATCGGAGTTCAGCTCGTTCTTCTGGGTCTCCGCTATTGCCTTGCCAACTTCCTGCTTGGCAGGGAGCATCCCATCGATGAGCGGTGCCAGAGCCGGTTCCACCAGACGTATGGATTCCAGGTCGAATGCCGTAGCATACCTGGAAACGTCGATGCCGAGCTCCATACCCACGGCGGGCCGCCTGCTCTCTCGGTAATCCGGTAGCCTCACATTTCCGAGATACCTGCCAGTACACCTGGGTAATTCCGATGTCGAGTTTCTCCTTGAGTAAACCAAGGAGTTCTTGATTGATCGTACTCATGCGGTTTCTTACCTTCTCTTTATTGTTCTATTGTTTAATTTCTCACTTCTTGTGCCGTGATCAGGAGTAAATCGTTGGACAGGACTAGGACCACCACGTCATCTTATTATACACCTCACCCAACGTGATTATCCGGTCTTCTCGCTGTTTTTGCCGAAAAAAAGTTTCCCTTCAACGTATACGTAATTCTTTGACGTTGTGTTGACTGAATTTCTCGGTAAACTTGGCCAGGATCTGCGGTTTCAAAAGGTTGATCTGTTGGCGCCAGACGGAAGAGTCTGCCTTGATCGTGAGAACGTTCTTGTCCAGCGAAAGCGGCCTGACGTGCTCCGCCAGCGAAGGTCCGACGACGCTATCCCAGTCGCGGGAGAGCTCGATGGCCCGCAACTGCCGTCTGATTTTGGGTGATTTTACCGTTCGCCGTAACGCATCCGCAAGGGTCACGTAGGGAAACGGCTGAGCCAGATGTCGTTTTTCCCGCTTTCTCATTCGCCCGATTTACCGTCCCACGATACCGCCGCTCGGCCTCATTGCGATCGCAGCGGGTCGTCGCCTCACTGCAGCCGAATAGGCATCAACAGCATTAACAGATCCTCCCCCTCCTTTTTTTCCAGGGGCCGGAGAACCCCTGCGGAGGTTGGCGTTCCCAGAAATAGCTTGACGGAAGTTACCGGAATGTGGCGCAGAGCCTCCAGAAGATAACTGGCATTGTAGCCAATCTCGAACGCTTCCCCCTCGTACTGCGCTTCCACCTCTTCCTGGGCCTTGCGGCCGCTGTCCGGATCCTCGGCCGATATCTTCGCTCCGTCCGGACCCACTCCGATCACCACCAATCGGTTGATCTGGTTCGAAAAGATCGACACTCGTTTAGCCGCCGCGATGAACGGTTCCAGGTCGATCTGAAGAACGTTGGGATTGTCCTGTGGGATGACCGCCTCATAGGAGGGAAATTTTCCCTCGACAACCTTGCTGGTAATGACCAACTGGCCTGTATCGAAAACAACCTTGTTGGGAGCGAGATATACGTCCACGTTCTTGGCGTCATCCAGATTTCTTTGGAGCAAGTTCAGGGACCGCAGGGGAACGATTACCTCAACGTCTTCACTCTGATCTCCTGTCGATTCAGGGCGTTGCTTCACCAGCTTGACCATACGGTGACCGTCGGTAGCCACGGCTCTCATCTCGTCCGACAGGAATTGCAGGAGCAGACCCGTCAATGCGGGCCGCAATTCATCGTGTGAGATGGCAAAAACGGTCTGGTCGAGAACCGCCCGCAGGTCGTCGGCCTTGAACGATATCTTCTGAGGAGGTCTCTCCGCAGGAGCAGTGGGATAACGCGCAGGATCCTCGCCCGGGATGTTGAATCGCCCCTTGGTTGTGTTGATCAGCAGGTGCTGTTCATCGGACGTTTCTACCTCAATGTCCGCGCCGGGAAGCTCGCGCAGCAACTCCTGCAGCGGCCGAGCGGGAACCAGAACTGATCCATCTTCCTGTCCTTTAACATCGACTACCGTGATCAGGAAAACATCACCATCCGAGCCAGTCAGGGTCAGCTTGTTTCCTTCGAGAACCGCGTGGATGTTGTAGAGAAAAGTCAGAGGTGTCCGCGACGGAATCACGCCCGC
Organism: candidate division LCP-89 bacterium; assembly: GCA_025774735.1. Next base: position 2,654 of record JALGZU010000132.1, read on the forward strand.
TACTCTGGATACGCCCTGCAGAAAGGGGTCCTGGGCTACTTTAAACTTCATGGTTTGCTCCTAAGGTTGCCTGAACGTCGATCGCAAGAACAATGTTGTTATGAAGAGTATTTATTTGTTAAAGTAAAAGAAAAATAGTAGTCATAGTAGGCGATGTGAATAGGTGTAAAACTGAATTAAAGAGAATATACTACCCACGATTGCAATGTTAAAAAGATGTTGAAATATTGTGGCCAATTTGTGAATAAAGGTGCCCGGACAGGTACAGCGGTCGCTCGGGATCATTCATTCTCAACATACACAGAAAAGATTAACACAATATTAAGGGTATATTAACAGGATATTAACATCTTCATGGAGTAGAAAGTTTCGATTTAATACTATCGATTTCTTGAGAAAATCCGGGAGCTTCCGCGATTTCTTTACTGATGATGTTCCGGGCGTGTATCACTGTGGAGTGATCCCTGTTGCCGAAATGTAGGCCGATGCTTTGCAGTGACGAGTTGGTCATCTCCGTGCAGAGATACATGGAGATCTGTCGCGCTCGGGCAACCTCCTTCTTGCGGGTGCGTGCGATGAGTAGATCGGCAGGAATCTGGTAGAATTCTGCAACCTTCTTCTGGATGAGATCGATGCTGACGGTGCTGTCTGGGGTGCGAATTTGATCTCTGAGGACGTCCTTCGCCAGGGCCAGAGTCAGATCGGTCCCGGCAATCGAACCGTGAGCTACCAGCCGGATCAGCGCTCCCTCCAGATCGCGAATATTCTCCTTGAATTGGTTGGCCAGGTACTCCGCGATATCCTCGCTGATAAAGATCCCCTCCCGCTCGGCGCGTTTCTGCAAAATGGCCAGGCGAGTCTCAAAATCCGGTGGATGAATGTCTGTCACCAGTCCCCAACCGATGCGGCTGATCAACCGCTTGTCGAAATCGTCCAACTCCCTGGGTGGGCGGTCGGAACTGAGCACAATCTGTTTGCCGGCCTGGTACAGGGAGTTGAAGGTGTGAAAGAATTCCAACTGAGTGCGCTCTTTTCCCTGGAAGAATTGAATGTCGTCCAGCAGCAGCAAATCGACCGACCGGTAAAACCGCGAGAAATCCGTCGTCTTGTAGGCCTTGATCGAAAAAATGAAATCATTCATGAACTTCTCGCTGGTCACGTAAATGATGCGGTCGGTCTTGTGGTGAGCCAGCGAAAAATTTCCAAGCGCCTGAATCAGGTGAGTTTTGCCTAAACCGGTGGCGCCGTAGACGAAGAGGGGATTGAAAGGAGTTTTACCGGGTGCTTCCGAAACCGCAAGGGCTGCCGCTTTGGCAAAAGAGTTGCCATCACCTTCAACGAAATTTTCGTAAGTATATCTGGGATTGAGCTGAGTGCGCTCATCATAGCGGACGTCTTCGACCTTGAATGACTGCGCAGTCTGCGCCGGAGGTGGCGTCTCTTCGCGGTCGCCCTCCTGCATGATCTGGTAGTGAATCTTCAGCTTGCCGTCCCCGACCTCAGCCAGAGCTGCCAGGATATGTTCCCGGTAATGTGTTTCCAGGAATCCGTAAAAGAAACGATTGGGAATCCCTACTTCGATGGTACCGTTCTCGATACTCAGGCACTTGAGAGGTCCAAACCAGGTGAGAAAACTTTCGCGCGGAAGTTTACTTTCGATGATCGCGAGTATCTTGTCCCAGGTGTCTGTCGAACTTTGTGCCATTAATCTATGATAATATTAAATATAAGAACTTCGCGTCGGAGCGAAATTACCAAGCAGAATATAGGTAAAATCCGGTAAAAAGTCAAGCAAAATTATCGAGGTTACTTGAAGCTCCACGACCGTTTTGAAACGCCGGAGCGGACAAATCCGTTCGATAATATTTTTTTGAAAAAATGCGAGAAGGGCTTGCTTATCGTCGATAATAGTATTATATTTTGGTTCTATAATTTTTTAACAGGAGAAAAATGAAGAGAACTTACCAACCCAGCCGCCGTAAGCGAGCAAACAAGCACGGATTTCGTCTGCGCATGTCAACCGCAAACGGCCGGAAGGTGCTGAGTCGCAGACGCCGTAAGGGCCGCAAGAGGCTGACTGTATCCGATGAAGACTAATAGATTTCCAAGAGAGAACCGCATTAAGCGGAACCGGGAAATCCTGAATGTGTTGTCACAGGGGAGGCGCGCGCGCCAGGGCGCGCTGACTCTTTTTTTTTACCCAGCTCATGTGCGAAACCGACATAAACGGTGGGCCCGGGAAGCATTCCGGAACAATCGAGGCGAGCTCAAAGAAAGCGGAAGCATCCTCGTACGTTTTCAGCATACCGCCAACAGCTATAATGAGGTTGAAGAAGCTCTTCTTGAAGCCTACAGAATGGCCATCGAGAATAGCCGTTCTCCTGCTTGAGCTTTACCGCATGAGTTTCGGGATCAGCTTCGGTGGTCAGTGCCGTTTTTACCCCTCCTGCTCTCACTACGCAAAACGGGCTTTGATCAAACATGGACTCATCCGGGGCAGTTTCATGACCGCCTGGCGACTGGCCCGCTGCAACCCCTTCAATTCCGGTGGAGTTGACGAACCCTGATTATGGATAAGAAGACCGCTATAGCCTTCGGGCTCATCATCCTGGTTATCCTCCTCCTGCCCTATTATTACAAAGTTGTATTACCCCCGCAGGAACCCGCTCCGGCACCTGAACAGGCGGCGGAAACTATCGTCTCCGACTCTGTTCGCCATCAGTCCGGTGTCACTGCTGAAGTCCCGGCTGAAGCCGAGCTGATACCGGAGAGTATAGGGGTGGTGCAGGCGGCGGGAGGTTTCACAGAGGAGCAGGATCCTGAACTGGTCTTCGTGGAGACACCCCTGTACCAGATGACCTTCTCGAGTCGAGGCGGTGTGCTGGTCGGCTGCAGGCTTCTTAACTACGAAGGACAGGATGAAGGCTATGTGCAGCTTATCCGGCCGGAGGCGGAAGACAATCTGAACCTCATACTCTACCAGAAGGGCAATCCTCTCGACCTTCGCAGCGTTCGCTTCAGCGCTGACAAACGGGAGCTGTTCCTCGCCGAACACGGAGAAGGCGTCATTTCGCTCCGTGCCGAGAGCGCTGGGGGCGGCTGGATCCGCAAAACGTACACTTTCAGGGGGGATGAATACCCGCTGCAACTGCGCGTCGAAGCGGGGGGCATCCCCGATCTGGACCCCTACTATGAGCTCTACTGGGGCGGGGGTATGGAGATCACGGAGACCGATACGTCTCAGGATCTCTACTACGCCAAGGCGTACGCCTATATGGGTGGTGAACTGGAGAAATTTAGCGGTAAGGGGGATAAGAACCTGTCCGGCCAGGCGAACGGCCAGACGGAATGGGTTGCGCAGCGGAACAAGTATTTCGAAGTCGCTCTGATGCCCGTCTCTTCGCCCGGGAGTGGTGTCATTTTCGGGATTGATGCCGTCGAAGCGATCGGCAAACACCGGCCCCGCATATACAGAACCGCAGTGCGTATGTCCAGCAGGCTGGACCAGGAACCTGCGTCCTTCACTGTATTCTGCGGTCCACTCGATCAGAAGATCATCAAGTCGGTCCATCCCGGCCTTGAAGAGACCATGAATTGGGGTTGGGCCATCATCGAGCCTTTCAGCAAAGCAGTTATCTGGTCTCTGAAGGGACTGCATAAGGTCATCCCGAACTACGGCCTCGTTCTGATCATATTCTCCATCCTGGTGAAGATCATCGTCTGGCCGCTGACGCATAAATCGACCAAGGCGGCGAGCCGGATGTCGGCCGTTCAACCCAAGATGAAGGAGCTGCAGGAAAAATACAAGGGCCAGCCCGAGAAGTTGAATAAGGCTGTAATGCAACTCTATAAGGAAGAAGGAGTGAATCCTCTCTCGAGTTGCTGGCCGACGCTCCTGCAGATGCCTCTACTCTATTCCCTTTTCATCATCTTCCGGTCTACGATTGAGTTACGCAAAGAGCCTTTTATTTTCTGGATTCAAGACCTCTCAATGCCCGACACCATTCTTAACCTGCCCTTCAGCGTCCCCATGTATGGTGCCCACATCGCCCTCCTCCCTATCTTCATGGGAGTGACGCAGATATTGATGAGCAAGGTGATGATGACCGATCCCAAGCAGAAGGCGATGATGTACTTCATGCCTGTATTTATGGTCATGATATTTAATAACTTCCCCTCGGGATTAACACTGTACTATACCCTTTTCAACCTCTGGACCTACGCTCAACATATGTACCTGAAACGGAAAGGGATGCTGGCAGCGCCGGCGAAGCCCAGCAGGGGCTGATGCAGTTGCATAAACGAATTCCACAGCCCGCTGACAAGCGGGTTTTTTATTGAAGCAGTACTCTGCGGATTAAGCAACCTATTTCATGTGTAATCATGCCTGAAAACACAACCATAAAAAGCGACACCATTGTGGCTCTCGCCACGCCCAGGGGCAGAGGGGCTATCGCTATCATGAGGCTCTCCGGGGAATCGGCCCTGGATATCGCAGCCTCTCTGGTGGGGGATCCCGACAGATTCCGGCAGGCGCCGCCGCAGCGCCTTCAACTGGTAGATTTACACTCCCGGGATGGCAATATTCTCGATCACGCACTCTGTGCGACTTTTTGCGAACCACACAGCTATACCGGTGAGAACGCGGTTGAATTCTACGTGCACTGCAGTCCCTTCATCATCAGCTCAGTGATCGATTGCTGCCGCGAGGCTGGAGCTCGCACGGCACAGCCCGGAGAATTTACGCAGCGAGCCTTTCTCAACGGGCGCATGGATCTGGCTCAGGCAGAAGCTGTCGCGGATTTGATTTCGGCCGAGAGTGCAGTTTCACACCGCGTCGCGATATCACAACGTGAGGGCGTGCTTTCGAAGCGGATACAGCAGTTGCGCGACGCCATGACCGGTATCTGCGCCCTGATCGAATGCGGCATAGATTTTTCAGATCAGGATTTGCCTGTTGTCGAAAACGACGTGCTGCTCGAGCGCCTTGCGGCTGTTGAAAAGGACCTGGCGGATTTGAAGTCCACCTTCGCGAGAGGAAAACTCGCCAGGGAAGGCGCCAGCGTCGTTATCGCGGGAGCCCCGAACGTGGGCAAGTCCACGCTGTTCAATGCTTTACTGAAGGAAGAGCGAGCCATCGTCCACGAACATCCCGGCACCACGAGGGATGCCATTGAGAGCTTTGTGGAGTGGGGTGGAGTAAGCATTCGATTGATAGATACGGCCGGTCAAGCCGATGACTTCGGCGGACCGGACGTGGCCGCTATCGAGCGCGCACGGGTGGCTTCCGAAAGCGCCGATCTGGTTCTCTGGGTGGTGGACCTCGCTTCTAATGTCCAGGATCCTCCACCCGAAACTTTGATTCAGCGATCACTGGTCATAGGCAACAAGGCGGACCTGGTTGACGATGCGACCGTCCTACATGACACTGACATCCTCCCCATCTCCGCCCTCAAACTGCAAGGTCTTAATCGAGTACAAGATGCTGTTATGGAACGACTTCTGCCTCAAGATGAACTCGAATTCGGAGAAGTTATCCTGACACATGAGAGGCACTTTGAAGCCGTCGGGAAGGCTCTTAAGTCCGTAACCGCGGGCCGGCAGGTTATACAGAAAGGTCACGGCCACGAACTCCTGGCAGCCGACCTCCACGACGCCCTCAGCGCCCTGAGCGAGATTGTCGGGGAGATCGCACCGGACGACATTCTGAATCGCATCTTCGCAGATTTCTGCGTCGGAAAATGAATCCTCCGCTCTAACAATGTTTCACGTGAAACAGTCAATTTATCTAAATCAATAACGATACTTTACCTGAATCTGACGTGCCAATAGATAAAATAGACGTCGTCGTCGTCGGTGGTGGCCATGCCGGCTGCGAAGCGGCATCCGCCGCCGCCCGGATCGGCTGCAGAACACTCCTCGTCACCCAGAAAGAGGCCGATCTGGGGCGCATGTCCTGCAATCCGGCCGTCGGGGGGCTGGCCAAGGGGCATCTGGTCAAAGAGATCGATGCTCTGGGCGGCATCATGGGACGTATCACGGACCGCACTTCGATCCAGACCCGCATGTTGAACCGGTCCAAAGGGCCGGCTGTCTGGTCTCCGCGCGCCCAGTGCGACCGCTCGCTTTACTGCGAAGAGATACGCTCGGAATTGAGGGCCACGCACAATCTGGAGATCGTCGAAGATGAGGTGACCGGCCTGGTCGTTGGGAATGGGGAAGTGCGGGGCGTCATCTTGAAGGGTAGGGAAGAGCTGCCTGCCGGGTGTGTAGTTCTCTGTGGCGGCACCTTTTGGAACGGCATCATCCATATCGGTGAATGGTCTGCTCCGGCGGGGAGAATCGATGAGCCACCCGCTGTGGGGTTATCCGATCAATTGGCGGAATTCGGTCTGCGCAGAATCCGGTTGAAAACCGGCACACCTCCTCGCTTAGACGGCAGGAGCATCGATTTTGACCGTCTTGAAAGGCAGGACGGCGATCCAGAACCGATCCAATTCTCGCATGTTCAGCAGAATCGGAAACTTCCCCAACGCCCCTGTTATCTGGCGTACAGCAATTCGCACACTCATGAGATCCTGAAGGGGGGACTGGACCGTTCGCCCCTCTATACCGGCCGCATTAAGGGTGTTGGACCGCGCTATTGCCCCTCCATCGAAGACAAAATCGTCCGCTTTTCTGACAAGGACCGCCACCAGCTCTTCATCGAACCGGAAGGGTTGGACACGGACGAATACTATATCAACGGTTTCGCCACGTCTCTGCCCGAGGACGTTCAGATTCAAGCCCTTCGCACGGTTGCCGGCCTGGAAGATGTCACCATGAGCCGCCCCGGATACGCCGTAGAATACGACGTGTTTCCAGCCGAGCAGCTTTTGCCTGCCCTCGAATGTCGGATGCTGAAGAATCTTTATCTGGCCGGGCAGATTAACGGTACCTCCGGGTACGAGGAGGCGGCTGCCCAAGGATTCATGGCCGGGGTCAACGCGGCGAGATTGCTGCAGGATAAGGAGCCGGTCATCCTGAGCAGGGATCAGGCTTACATCGGCGTGCTGATCGACGATTTGATTACGAAAATACCGGAAGAACCCTACCGCATGTTCACATCCCGGGCGGAATACCGGCTTCTGCTACGACAGGACAACGCAATGCAGAGACTGGTTGATGTCGCTGAAGAGATCGGCCTGTTACCGTCGTCGACAATAGCGGATGTCCGGGCCGGCCTGGGGGTGCAGGGAGACATCTCTGCTGGCTTGCAGGCGGCGAGAGTAAGTCACGAAGGCAACCGCGTCAACGCGGCTGCTTTGCTTCGGCGGCCCGAGATCACGCTCAGCGACCTGTTGCCGAAGGAGGGATTCCCGGCTGACCTCGCGGATCTGATCACCCGGCACAACCTCCCGGCTTTTCAGGCCGAAACCGAGATTAAATATGAAGGCTACCTGGCCCGGCAGCGGTCCCAGATCGAGACCTTCGCTAAAATGGAGAAGTTCCATCTACCTGACGGCATCGACTATGTCTCGATCGGAGCACTCTCGACGGAGTCACGGCACGCCCTGAACCGCATCCGGCCCGCTACCCTCGGTCAGGCCTCGCGGATACCTGGCGTCCGGGCCTCGGACGTCGCCGTTCTGATGGTTCTCCTGGCTCGAAAGGGATCCCGATCCTGATGCATCAAAACCTTGTTCTGAGGCGTTTGCAGGGTGCCAAAATCGGCGCTAATCCGATGACCTTTGTGGATAAAAACTCAAGCACGGATCGAGCCTTCACATGCTGAAAATATTGAACCTACCGTATGTGGATAACCAGGACTTTGTTCCCCTTTGTCAAGCTTACGCTAAATACGTAAGTTATTGGAATACAATAATTAACCTCGTGTCCAGTCGGGATGTTGATAACTTGTTGAGTAAGCTGATCGTCCAGTCGGTCAGGCCCCTGGAAACTCAGCAGATTCAGGCAGGATCAAGACTCCTCGATGTGGGCAGCGGAGCGGGCATCCCCGCCTTCCCTTTGAAATTCGCACGACCGGACCTTTCGGTGACCCTGCTCGAACCAAGACGCAAGAAGATGCTCTTTCTAGGGAGGGTGGCGGAAGAGCTGGATTTACGCTCGGTCGAAGTTTTCCACGCAAGGCTGGAAGAGGTGTCAGGCCGCCCGGATTTCAGCGAAGCGTTCGACCTGATTACGACGCGCGGCACGGGCAGGGCCCTGGATCTGTTCCCGCACATGGAGCCAATGCTACGCCCTGGCGGCACCTGCTGGTTTTACAAGGGTTTAGCCGGCCCTAAAGAGGCCGATGAACTCCGCCAGACGGGAGACGTGACCGTAGAACACCTGGAATTGGATAAAAAGTTATCCCTAATTATCGTGCACAAAGATAAATAAGGCAGGTCTCATGCATATGCCGGGTTGGAAATGAAAGTGGGAAAGAACGGAGCTGTACTGAAAACCAGACTGAAAATGGCCCTGAGACTGCTCGAGAAGCATCAGGGCGAAAAACCCTGGCCGGGGCCGTCGGATCCGCTGGAGAGTCTCATCCTGACCCTGCTCTCGCAGAACACCAATGATACTCTGCGCGACCGGGCTTACAGCCAGTTAAAAGGCCGCTTTCCAAAGTGGGAAGATGTCGTCAGTGCCAGACAGGTCCAGGTTATGGAGGCCATCCACATCGCCGGATTGTCGCAGCAGAAGGCGGCGAGAATGCAAATGCTGCTGCGCTGGATCCGGGAAACCTTCGGAGATTATTCGCTCTCCCAGCTCGATAGTATGGGGGATGATCAGACTATCGAACTTCTGACGTCGCAGAAGGGTGTGGGCATCAAGACAGCCGCCGTGGTACTGATGGCTGCTTTTGGCCGGGATCTCTGCCCCGTGGATACGCACGTGCACCGCATCTCCCGGAGATTGGGCTGGGTGGAGGACGGAGTGACAGCGGAGAGAACCTTCTGGCAGCTACGCCCTCACATACCTGAGGGCCGGGGACATTCCCTGCACATGAACCTGCTCCAGTTCGGGCGAATGGTATGCCAGGCCAGGAAGCCGGCCTGTGCTGACTGCTTTATGTGGGATGAGTGCGAGTGGGAGGGGAAGGGGGATCAGGTGTAAATCAGGTCTTGAAGTAATTGTTATTAATGTAATAATAAAACCCTGCTTCCATCGTAGAAGCAGGGTTTGTTAGTTGTTGGAAAATCTATTCCGTACCGTAATCGATCAGGACGCTTAATTTCCTGCCCTGCAGTTTTTCCCGGCCGGGCAGGAAGGAGAGTTCGATCAGCAAGCTGACGCCCACGACTACACCTCCCAACCGGTCGACCAGTTTGCAGGCCGCCGCGGCTGTTCCGCCGGTGGCGAGGAGGTCGTCGACGACCAGAACACGCTCGCCCTGCTGGACGGCGTCGAGGTGCATCTCGATAGAATCGGTGCCATATTCGAGTTCGTATGATTCGCTGATGGTTTCGGCGGGCAGCTTTCCCGGCTTGCGGAACGGCACGAACGGCAGGCCGTGTTCGTAAGCCATGGCACCCCCGATGATAAAACCGCGCGATTCGATGCCGGCGATCTTCTGCACGTTCTCGTCCTTGAACGGCTCCCACATCTGGTGGACCGCCTCCCGGAAGCCGTCTCCATCCTTCAACAGTGTGGTGATGTCCTTAAATCCGATCCCTTCCTTGGGAAAATCCTGCACGTTGCGTATCAGTTTCTCAAGATCCATCATGGTTACCTCGTTATGTCAAAGCTG
>JALGZU010000678.1 GCA_025774735.1 candidate division LCP-89 bacterium
TAAATCCATTACCTTTTCCCCAAGTCCTAAATCTTCACCATCAATCCCCACACCGCTAAATGCGGCGCGTACTTCCCTTCTATCTGAATCGTCTTTAGCTCTTCCACGCGGAAGTATGGCTTGAAAAGTTCCTTTAACTCCGCTTCAGAGGAAAAATACAACACCGTCCCCAGCGGCGTCTCCCTGTACTTCGCCGTCCCGCCGAACTGTGGACTCTCCTCACTGAAGCAGACTGAAAGATACCTCCCCCCGGGCTTCAGAAGCCTGTGCACGTTCTCAACGTATTTCTCCCTCGCCTCCGGGAATATATGGTGCAGCACCTCCCAGTCATAGGCGAAGTCGAACGCCTCCCCCAACTCCTTGAGATCACCCAGCATATCGGCATCCCGATGGCCGTAGGCGATATATCGATCCCCGTAACCTCGAATCCCCGGCTCGCCAGCCAGATCGCATAGTGCCCCGTCCCGCAGCCCAGGTCGATCGCCTTGGACGGTTTAATCAATCCTGAATCCACCAGCTCCACCAGCGCCTCCGGCGGCGTCTCCATATTCCAGGGAATCTTGTCCGGAGGCAAATCCCGGTAGATCCGGTCCATGTCGATAGGTTTCATGAAATCCCGCTCGAATGAAAAGCGGGGGTACACTTAGCACAACCTCGCCAGCACACTCCCGCCCTACGCTATTAATTGTATGGTGTAGGGGCGGTTCGCGAACCGCCCCTCTGTTTCTCTACACCTCCAGCGTCTTTTTCGCCGCTGACCCTATCGCTCCCTTCTTGCACGGCGTCGTCGTCATAAAACGTGCCGAAGCTTGCGCCTGCACCTCTAACGCCTGCGACAGAGGCACCGCGCACGACGCCCGGATGCAGCCCAGGATCTCTTCGCGACCCGCCTCCACCGCCTTGTTGGGCGCAGCAGGCAGCTTGGGCAGATCCGCAGGCAGGCTGACCTTGTTCTCTTCGATCTTCCGCAAAGGTACTCCGTGATCGCCACCTGACGCGATCGACCACGCCTTAGCGATGGCATCTTCCATCGGCCCGGCGTAATCCACCAGCCAGCCCTGAGCGTCCTTCGCCTTGACCGATCTTCCGGTCAGGAGCAATTCGAACAGCTTCGGGAAGTCCGCCGCTTTGGCCTTGCGGAAGGACCAGTGACAACCCTCCATGCCGGGTACCACCGGCAGGGTCACCTCCGGCATGCCCAGCTGGGCGCCGTCATTCGATACCACGTAATGGCAGTGCATCCCGGGTACCACCGGCAGGGTCACCTCCGGCATGCCCAGCTGGGCGCCGTCATTCGATACCACGTAATGGCAGTGCATCAGCAGCTCCATCATGCCGCCCAGGCAGCGCTTGCCCGCCACGAATCCTACCGATACGTCGAATTCATTGTGCAGTCGGCGAGCCGCTTCCGACCAGGTCTTGGCTACCAGCGTCCCCGCTTCCTCGCTGTCCAGTGCCGGGAAGAATTCGGTCGTATCCGCACCTACCATCTGTGTCGACAGGTGGAAGTCGCCGGTTACGATCACGTGCTTGATCCCTTCGGCTTTCAGCCAGTCCACCGCCCGGTTCAGTTCGTGCACCACGTCCCAGTTCAGTGATTCCCGGCTGATGGTGATTACGCCCACCTTGCCGTCATGTTCCGCGTTGACGTAGAGCTGCTGCCATTCCGGGGTGTCCGTCTGCTCGAAGACGTCCGGGTACCAGCAGCCGCCCGCCGCTTCGGGGTGCACCTTATGATACGCTTCCACCGTGCTGATGACCTTGTCGGCGCCGTAACTCCGGATCAGGGCGTTGACGCCGCTGGTGAACTGAGCGCACAACTCCCCGATGGCGTTCATGTGTGTCAGATGCGCCCGTTTCTCGTGCAGCATCAGGCTGGTCATCTGGAAGATCGGTCCCAGTACCCAGGCTTCGAACGCCGCCTCGTCGTCCATATCCCAATCGACCGTGGGTCGGTTGCTCGAATACCAGGCTTCGCCGCTCTCCTTGCGCCGCACCAATTCCGGCGACGGCCGGAAAACCTCGCCGTAGGTCTCGGCTAAGTGATGCAGGCACGACCAGGTCAGGAAACTGGCTCCCGGCCCGATGGCGTCGTGAGCCCTCAGGGGGTTCGGCCCCACCAGCCGGCGCACGTACTTGTCCACCTTCCAGAACGGCATGTTCGACGCACCGTGATACCGGATCGCCGCCTGCGTGATTCCGCAGAAGAGCACGTCCAGGATGAACGACCAGTAATCGCCCACGGGAACGGGGATTAATCCCATCGCCAGCAGCAGTTTGGTGATGTCCGACGGTGTCTCCTCGACCACCTCCCAGATCTTGTTGATCTGGTGCGGGAAGGAGGGGTGCAGGATGCCCACGCCCAGCTCTTTGTTCGGAAAGCCCGACGTCACCGACCGGATCTCGATCTCGGGGAAGGTTCCCCTCATGAGATCGTAGTGCGACCGTTTTAGAGGCAGAATCTCCGGGATCGCCTCCAGCAAAAAGCGCGGATTGAAGTCGCCCAGAGCCTTGGGCAGCGAACTGCCGTCGTAATTAAACTTGACGATGTTCGCCATGATCTCGCCGGCCGTCTTCGCCCCGAAGGATCCTTTCAGACCCGGCCACTGCTGGCCGATGCCGTCTGGAGCGTCCGGCAGGTCGATGGTCACGATGGGCACGCCGTGAGGCAGCAGCCGCGATCCCAATTGCATGGCCTTGCCCGACCCCACGATGCCGTTGCCGCCCGAAATCACCAGCGATCCCCGGCCGTTCGCCGGTCCGAAGACCTTATCCACCAACGTCGCCTCGTCAGCCGGCAGCTTACCCTTTTGAAAGATATCTATGACCGAACCCAGGCCTAAAGTTTCCAGGGTGGGTTGTCTCATCGCTTTCATTATTTACCTCCTTTGCTGTCGCTGACCCTGAAGATGGCCGCGATGCCCACGTCCCCGGCCGCACAGCCGAAAATTAACACGTAGCCGCCGCCCTTTGAAACCGCCGTCTCTAACGCTTCAGCAGTGACCCGAACCAGGGTCGGACCCTGGGGATGCCCGTAGATCATCGGGCAGCCGGTGTCGTTCATCTTGTGCCAGTCGTAATCCATCACCTTGGAGAACACCGCGTCGTTCACCGCGAACGGGTTGTGGTCGTAAACCGACACCATGTCATCCATGG
>JALGZU010000133.1 GCA_025774735.1 candidate division LCP-89 bacterium
TGGTCTGCAGAAGGAACCTGGGGATCGTCCGGAAATGCATACGCCGGGGCGCTCTCCGCTGCGGACAGCCCGGGCGGTGAATACGGCAACAACCAGAATATCTCCCTGACAACAAACAACTCTTATAACTTGTCAGACTATGATTTCGCGGCGCTGTCCTATCACATCACCTTCAACTGCGAGACGAATTACGATTCACTCTTTATCGAGGTATCGGCCAACGGATCGACCTGGGAGAAGGTGAACTATCACAACAGCCGGCAAGACTGGTGGTCGCAGGAAATTATCAACCTGGAGAATTATCTCAATGTATCCACGCTCCAAATGCGTTACCGTCTCTGGACTGACGGCAGTGTGACCCGCGATGGCGCTTTCATCGACGAGGTTCACCTCAGCGTCGCCAGTTCGTCGCCACTATCGCAGTCTGTTTCAATCACCCTCACCCCTTACGGAACTCCAATCCAGATCCCCGCTTCCGGCGGCAGTTTCGACTATAATATCGCCGTGACGAACAACGCTACAACCCCAATCGGTGCAGACGTCTGGTGCGACGTAACTCTGCCTTCGGGATCGCAGTATGGACCGACTCTGGGTCCGGTCGGTATCGTACTCAATCCGGGCGTCTCGATCGACCGCGATCGAACTCAGAACGTGCCAGGGGGAGCGCCCGCAGGTTCCTACACTTATCATGCTTATATCGGCGCTTATCCCGGCGTAATCTACGCGGAAGACAGCTTCACCTTCGAGAAACTCGGTGTGGACGCTTCAGGGTTGGGCGATTGGTCCAACACGGGTGAAGAGTGGGGAGGAGCAACAACAGCTTCTCTGATGGTACCGGATGAATACCAGTTGGCTCAGAACTATCCCAATCCCTTCAATCCCGTTACGAAAATTCACTTTGCCATGCCTTCAGCGGGAATTGTGATTCTCGATGTATATAATACGGCTGGTCAGCATCTGCAAACGCTCGTGAACGGCTACAGGAGGGCGGGCTGGCACGAGGTCACCTGGGATGCGAAGAACCTGGCGACGGGATTGTACATTTACAGGCTCGATGTAGGGGGGAGGATTTTTAGTCAGAAGGCGGCATTGGTGAAATAAATTGATACTCACCAAAGTGTAAATCCCGGTTATATACCTGGATTTTTTAATGGAAATAAACGAGTATTGTGCATCAAAAGTTAGAACAAAACTTTAAAAAATCTTCCGCGAAATAAAAAAGTACTTGACATCGGCAAAAAAATTTTATACATTAAGCCATCAAGTCTGGTTTGCTCAAAATCCTACCAAACCTAAAAGGAGGCGAAAAAATGAAGAAATTATTACTGATTTGTGTCGGATTGACGATCCTTGCTGCAGGAGTAGCAGCTCAAAACTACTACATTCCCCGTTCTGGCGAATTGGCTGCGCCCACCGCAGAGATGGAGAAACCGTCAGGCTGGAGTGGACAACTGGATTGGCCCATAGTGGGCACAATTCAAACCAGCGTCCCCTCTCCCACGGGTCTTGCCTATGACGGCCAGTATTTCTACGTGCCGAACTGGTCGGCCGGGAGCCCTGAGATCTTCATCTACAAGATTGATCCTTCCACTGGTGCGACACAGGGTACGATCCCCTCACCATCGCTCTGGCCCGGAGGCATCACCTGGGATGGTAGCCATTTTTGGGTGGTAGATTATGATGCGGGGATGAAGATTTTCAAGATAGACCCAACCGGCACCATTATCGCTTGGTACACCATCGATTATTCTGCCCAAACGGCCGGGGTCGCCTGGGACGGGCAGTATGTCTACTATGGCAACAATTCGACCGATTTAATCTACAAGATGGATCCGAGCACAGGGATCACGCTCGAAACCATCACGGTGCCGACGGGTTACATTGCCGGACTGACCTATTATGACGGGCATCTCTGGTACTCGGAAAGAGATACGGACATCCTCTATAAGATCACGATGGCCGGGGTGATCGTCGATTCGTCACCTGCGGTGCCGGGTTCGCCGGCGGGTCTCACTTTCGTCGATGGAAACCTGTGGAACGTTGAATCTCAGTCTGCTGTGATAACCGAGTATCAGATCAGTGCACCGCAAGTATCCGTGACTCTGACTCCGGTCGGTTTGCCCATCCAGATTCCGGCCGCGGGTGGCAGTTTCGATTACAACATCGAAGTGACGAACAGCGGAGGTTCCTCGGTAACATTTGACGTCTGGTGCGACGTAACCCTTCCATCCGGAGCTGTATACGGGCCGACGCTGGGACCAGTCAATGCTACATTTGCGGCCGGTTTCACCGCTGACCGGGACCGTACTCAGGCCGTACCAGCCGGAGCTCCTCCAGGAAATTACACATACCACGGGTACGTCGGTCTCTATCCCGGGACCGTCTGGGACACTGATAGTTTTCCCTTCGAGAAGCTGACCACCGGTGACGGCGCCTGGGTCGGCGATTGGAACAATGCCGGTGAGGCATTTGAGGAATGGATCACGGAGCAGGCTAAGGCCTCCGTTCCCGATGCCTATTCACTGCTGCAGAACTATCCCAATCCCTTCAATCCCGAGACGAACATTCAATTCGCCATGCCCGAAGCAGACATCGTTAGTCTGAAGGTTTACAACACGGGCGGCCAGCTTGTGACTACACTCGTAGACGGCTACCGGTGCGCCGGCTGGTACGAGGTCACCTGGGATGCGACCAACCTGGCGACGGGACTCTACATCTACCGATTGGATGTGGGAGAGAGATCTTTCAGCCAGAAGGCGATATTGGTGAAATAAACGCGGAGTATCCTGAAGTGCAATAATCCCGGCTTACTGCCGGGATTATTATTTTAGAAGAAGAAAAAGAAGGTATCCAGGTATTATTTGGCGGGGCTTTTCTCCTGTGCCAGCAATTTTTCTATCAGTGTACCTGACCTGGATTTCACCGCATCACTAGCATTGGAGCGCTCGAAGAGAATTTTCTCGAGGTGCTTCTTCAGTCTCTCACCGTCATAATCCCTGCCGAGGAAGTGGCCTTCCCTGACGAGGGAAATTTTACCGGTCTCTTCAGAAACGACGATCACGGTTGCATCCGTCTCCTCTGTCACACCCAGAGCAGCGCGGTGTCTCGTCCCCAGTGAAGGATCGATGTGAGGGCTTTCCGTCAGGGGCAAGAGGCATTTCGCCGCCTGAATGATGTCTCCCCGAATGACGATGGCGCCGTCATGCAGGGGTGTGCGTGGAAAGAAGATGGAGACGATCAAGTCAGCAGTCACGTCCGCCCGGATCGGTACTCCGGTCTCCACGATACCACGAATGCCGGTTTCACCGGGAAGGACGATCAAACCTCCATATCGCTTCTGCGATAGCAGTTCCGTTGCCTTGACGATTTCATCAATCGTCGAGGTTCCTCTCTCCTTTGTGATGGCTCTGACAAGGCGAGTCTGGCCGAGCTGCACCAGAAGGCGCCGCAGTTCTGGTTGGAAAATAATTACGAAGGCGATCACCCAGACCGTCGTCACCGACTGAATCAGCCAGGTCATACCCTCCATCCCCAGCAACTGCACGACGAAAGAAGCGGTGAATATCAGTATCAGGCCTGCGAACATCTGGGACGCTCGGGTGCCTTTCATGATCAGATAGAGCTGGTAAAAGACGATGTAGACGGCGAAGATGTCGAACAAGTCGATTACCGTGAAACGCAGAAAGCCTATGCGGAACAGTTCCATCTTCTAAGCTGTCCTCCTGGGAAAGGCGTAACAATAATTCGGTTCGGAATTCATCAGGTCATCGAACTGGCCGTTTCGGAACCGTTTGGCGCCGAGCCTCGCTATGGAAACCACAGGATTCTCGACGCTTTCGGAAGCAGCCAGAGTCAATCTTCGATCCTGAAAAATGCGGTCCAGTTCGCTCTGGTGTTTTTTATATCCCTCGCCGACCAGAAATAGACTACCCGCACACAATTGATTTAACTGTTCAATATCATCGACCCTGATATCTCCCTCCTTCTTCCGTTCTTCCTGACCATTTATATATAGCGCCCAGTACACTTCTTTGGCTCGAGCAGGCATCAAAGCAAGAACGTTTGAAATACATTTTGGGACAGACTCAGCCAGAGATTCCAGCGTGGGTACTGTGATGAGAGGGATATCCCAGGCCATACAGAGTCCTTTGGCCGTAGCCAAACCCACTCGGAGACCGGTGAACGATCCCGGACCGGCAGAGACGGCGATGGCTTCCAAGTCCTGTTTAGCAACATTTTTCTCTGACATGAGGGAGAGCATCATCTCCAGCAGCTTCTCGTTGTGTCTGAGCGCACCCTCCTCTATGCGCACGCCTGCGGAAGAATCCTTCCACAGGGCGACGCCGCAGTCTCTTCCGCTCGTGTCGAATGCCAGTATCATCTTACCGCCTGCCTTGATTCCGTGAGGAACGCCTGAAGATTGCACAGGCGGTCACCTACCTCCGTTTTCCTTCCCGATTTAATCAGGATCCTCCTCTTGTTCTCGGCGGACGCCACGAATTCAAGGTTGATTTCCCACGACCAAGCGTCGAAATGACCGGCAATTCTATCGGCCCATTCGGCGAAGATGATACCCTCCAGAGCCAGGTAGTCTTCTATCCCAAGAGAGATGATATCCTGGGGCGTGTGCAGTCTGAAACAGTCGATATGAAAGAGCGGTGTGACCGTTCCGTATTCGTGAACGAGCGTAAACGTCGGGCTGGTAACCGCCCCTTTGTAACCTAATCCCGCGGCGGCGCCACTGACGAATACGGTTTTCCCCGACCCGAGATCACCGTTCAATAAAATGGTATCACCGGACCGCAGGAACCGGGCGAACGTTGCGCCGATATTTTTAGTCTCTGCGGCGCTCTCTGTAATAATCTCGATCAAGCTTATCAGCGCGGATCCAGCGTGACGATCGGCAGAATCATCTCTTCCATGGAGATGCCACCGTGCTGGAAACTGTTTTTATACAAATTGACGTACCTGTGATAATTCGTCGGATAGACGAAGTAGTAATCCTCTTTTGCGATCAGATAATCGATATTGATCCCCCGGTTAGGGAGTTTATAGTCTTGGGGATTGCGGATACTTAAAGCATGCTTGCCGTCGCACTTCAGGTTCCGTCCGTGCTTGTAACGCAAATTGGTCGAGGCGTCTTTGTCCGAGATGACCTTGCTGCTGCGTTGGGTGCGGATTGACCCATGATCCGTGGTCAGAATAACCATTACGTCCTGATCGGCGAAAGCGCGCAAAATCTGATAGAGGGAGGAATGTTCGAACCAGGAGCGCGTTACGGCGCGGTATGATGCCTCGTTTCTGACCATCTCCTTGATGACGTCGGAATTCGAACGAGCATGAGCCAGGATATCCACAAAGTTGAACACCATGGAGACCAACGGCTGGTTGAAGTACGTCGATACCTTCCTCTCGACGTTATCCGCCTCCTCAGGATCGAGGATCTTAACGTATTTCGAATCGGACTTCAAGCTGACGCCGAGTTTGCTCAGATGCTGATCCAGCAGTTGATGCTCAAACCGGTTTGAAGAAGATTCATCGTCTTCACCCCGTTTCCACAAATCCGGGTGTTGGCGCTCCAGATCGGCGGGGTACAACCCACTGAAAATGGCGTTTCTGGCGTAGGGGGTAGAGGTTGGTAGAATGGAATAATAAAAATTACGCTTGACGGTGAACAGCTCGGACAGGAGAGGCTCGATCGCCAGATACTGATCCATGCGGAGACAATCGATTACAAGGAAGAGGATGTTTTTGCCCTGTTTGAGCGGTGTCGCGAGGTATTTTTCGGCTACATCCGGTGAAAGAACCGGAGCGTCGTCACCAGTGATCCAGCCAAGATAGTTCTCTTCTATATACCTTGAAAACTCAGCATTGCACTGATTTTTCTGATCTTGAAAGACGTCACTTAAGCCCAGATCGGGGAATCTTTCCAGTTCGATATCCCAGCCTGATAACTTGACGTGAATATCGCACCAGTCCTCCCAGTGCGCCCCCATGGAAATGAGTGTCGAAATCTGGTTAAATTGTGATAGATAATCTCTGGCAATCCTCTCACGATTTATTTTCGAGGCTTCCGTCAGTTTTTTCAAGGAAAGCAGAATCTGGCTCGGATTGACCGGTTTAGTGAGGAAATCATCGATCTGCTGGCCGATGGCCTCTTCCATTAAGCCTTCCTCTTCGCTCTTGGTGATCATCACAGTCGAGATACCGGGTCGGAGTGACTTGATTTCTGAAAAGGTGGCTATGCCGCCCTTGCCGGACATCTGTTCGTCGAGAAGTATGACGTCAAAGCTGATGTGCTGCACCTGGGCGATGGCGTCTTCGCCGCTGGTGACTGCGGTGATATCGTAGCCTCGCTCTTCCAGAAAGAGGATGTGCGGGCGCAGTAACTCGATCTCG
The DNA here is from genome assembly GCA_025774735.1 of candidate division LCP-89 bacterium. The sequence continues at coordinate 6,400 of JALGZU010000133.1, forward strand.
TCATCGGCCCAAAGTATCTTTTTACGATCCATGCTTATTCCCCGGTATATTCCGAGAGTTCAGAATAACAAATGATCCGACAGCCTCCGGCTATTCGATTAGCCCTATTGCACTCAGTTGTCCAACACCATGTGAACCTTTTCAAGGCTCACATCGTCCAGACCTTTTTCCACCGCGAGTTCCAGTGCCATCAGGCTGAGTATCCGATAGAGAGACTCTGCCGCAGGGCTTATATTCTTTATAGCTTTCCGGTGTTTTTCAATCGTAATCGCATCTCCCCTGGCGACGGGGCCGGTTAACGCTTCGGCTTCACCTCGCTGCAGGCAATTTTCCAGGCTTTGCCGCATCAGAGGCTCCAGCATCTTGCGTCCCTGAGTGGGGGGGATGTCGACGGCGAAGAGTAAATCGAGAGCTGTACGCTGCAGAACCGGCAAAAAATTAGACGAGAAAACCGCTGCAGCGTGATAGAGCGCCTTTCTGGCTTCGGGCAGTTTCATCGGGATTCCACCTATCCGGACAACGAGTGCTTCAAGGAGAATAACGGCATCCACATGACCCTCGATGGCGAAGTAAGCCCCCTCGAGATCGGGACTCTGATCTGCCGAAGGAAATGTCTGCAAGGGATGGATGGAACCGACCGATATACCGAGTCCAGAGGTAAGTTCCAGGATAGAGCCCGGCAGAGCGCCGGAGGTGTGCGCACACAGTTGCAGCTCAGAGTCAGGGATGATTCTGACCAGCGATCGATCTACAGATTTAAGCTGGGAATCAGGAACAGCGATAATCAGAACCTGGGTATCGTGTCCCAGATCCTGTGGCGATGAAGTATAGAAAGAGACGGAAAGTTCTTCCGCAAGCTTTCTCGCGACGGAAGCTCGTTTATCAATGCAGGCAGTGAGTTGATAACCTGCTCGCTTGAATGCGCGAGCCAGGGCGCTGCCAACCGCACCGCATCCATAGATACCGATGCCCGGGGACGGAGATTTTCCACCGGAGGAATTCAGATCCACGTTAGAAACGTTAATACGCTTCCCTTCCAGAGGTTGAAAACAAGAAACCGGTTCACAGCGGGCGAACCGGTCTCAGACGCACATTATCTAAGCACGGTGCCCGCGTTATTTCAGCAGAATCATCTTGCGGATACTAGTGAAGTCATCCGTATCAAGGCGATACAGGTACATGCCGCTGGCGAGGTCTGGCGCAGCAAACGCAACGGTATGCGAACCCGAGGGGAGTTTCCCATCGACCAGTGACGCTACCTTTCTG
>JALGZU010000134.1 GCA_025774735.1 candidate division LCP-89 bacterium
GTTCCAGGGACTGGACCCGTTAAAGCAGTGTTCTATGACACAGTAATCGAGGCTGCTGGGAAGGGTGGCATCCTCCTCAAACCGTAGGCCTCGCCACCGGCAGTAGTTATTGGGTTGGTACCTCTTGAAGTAAATGCTATCCCCTTCCTCCCCTTCGGCGATCAATTGTCCGTAAATATCCCAGCAGAAGCTTCCCGTGTGCAGAAATTCCGTGTGGGGAAGGATAGTCAGCGTATCCCCGCTCTCGACTGAGATGTTGCCCACAATCGTGTAAGATCCCGGTCCCAAGGTTCCGCTCAAGGGACCGGAAAGCTGAGCATGAGCTGAAATTGCAGCAAGCAGAAGAACGCTCAATGTTACCAGCGCCATTCTTGATGTATATCGACCCATAGTAAACCGCATCATGTTTGTCCTCGTAGTATTTTAGATTCTGCGACAGAAGTGGGGAGTGATTCAGAGTATCGTTTAACTACTCTGTCCAGAGGTAACCGTGCGGGATTCTTTCCCACAGCGGCAGTTCCTTCCGTCTTAAGCAAAGCATATGCCATTAAAACCATAAAACTCATAAATCCCCACAAAACTTCCGAGTTGTTCGTCCTATCCATCCTATCACAACCCTGAACCGCCATATCACTCCCAACTTGCCACGTAACTAAAAAAGGCTCAGGATAAATCCCGAGCCCTATTTTCTTTGTATGCTGGTTTATTTCACAAGCGGCATTTTTACAGAAATACTGGAACCGCCCGCCGATGCAGGAATGAAAATCAATGTAGAAAACAGTTGATTAAACCAAGCATTCAGTCTATATTTGAAATTCAGCCGGTTAAAAATCTGAAGTGGAGGTGAACATGAGATACTTTATCTGTTCTTTGACGGCCGCAGCTTTGTTACTTGTCGGTTGCACCAAGGATAACCCCACCCAACCCCCAGAATCCCCCACCGGACAGGGAACGCTCCTGGTAGACCGACTGATCGTATCGATGGTCCCGGGGGGCGACGAATCGGTCACAGTTCATGCGACAGATGCCGATGGCTCACCCTGTAGTTTTACGGTCTCCAACAATGACCCCGAAGTAGCATCCTTTACTATAAGCGATTCCACACTGCAGATCACTGGTCTTGAATACGGAACCGCCGATCTTATTGTGACCAGCGAAACCGGATTGACCTGCACCATACCGGTTCAGGTATATGACCAGTTCACCATAGATACAGGCGAGTTGCTTGTCAGATATACCAATAGTTACATTATGGAATGGGGTGCCATTCTTAAGAACTTTGAATTCTGGTGGCCGCGATACCAGGGATGGCACATGCTTGGCACATTGCAATGGAACAAGACTTGGGGGACACCATCCAATTATCCAATAAAAATGATAGTGCTCAAGGCAATAGATGGCTCGGATGCGTTAGCCTATCCGGAAAGTTGGGAAGTTGAATGGTCTAGTAGTTACCCTTCCTGGACAGGTCCGGATGAAATAACAATTTGGAATCCGATTCCGCCCGAAGGATATGTCGCGATGGGAAGTGTAGCGAAGGCTGGTGACGACACTGTTCCACCTTCTCTAACTTGCGTCGTTTGTGTCCGTGAGGATCTTACAATTGCCGGTGAGGCCGGCGAAATTATCTATGCGGAAGATAATTTTGCATTATATTTTAACGATTCGCCCGATGCAGGCCCCCATGAATTCTGCTATCTTCCAACCGGTACTTCTATATGCGCGCTATGGGGAGTAAATCCCACGCCTGCGACTCACCCGGAACTTAATGTCCTGAACGTGGAGCTTCCGATGCTTGGCGAGGCTCTTCAAACCTACTTGCCCCAGCTTACGAACTTCGAGGCACCACCCTTGGAATCGCCCCCGGTAATGGCAAAAGCGATGCTCGTTCCCTACACCATCGTCAATGACCAGCTTTACTCGAACAATTTGTCATGGCAGTATGCAAATTCACCCTTTTATCGGCTGGAGCGCCAGGTGTTCTACAAGAGGCTGTATCACAATCATAATACCAGCTCGCAGCCCCAGACCAATTCCGTGACGATTATCTCCGGGGTGACCACTGAGGAGAGCCAGAGCTTCTGGAGCGAGACATCGGTATCTGTAAGTGTCGAAGCCGGTATCAGCATTGGGGATGTGATCAGCGGAAAGGTAAACACGACCGTAAGCGAGAGCTTTGGATATCAGACGCAGACGTCAGTTACCGAGCTCGAGCAAAAGGAGGTGGAAACCTCGATAAACACAGCCCCGGGGACAGCCGCCGCCTGCTGGCAGATGTACAACAGGTTTGTCCTGTTTCGCCACAACGGTGTAGATTTAGAGCCGGTCGACTCCTGGGAGTTCGGTATCGACAGCTACGTGGTCGACGACTACCCGGATGAATAGCTTTTTCCCAATTTCGGGTGCTCCGCAAAAAGGGCTCAGGAAATTTCCTAAGCCCTTTTATTTTAGACAGGTGTAAGGGTATTTACTTCATCAAGACCATCTTTCCGATGGAGTTGAACTCACCGGTGGAAAGCTGGTAGAAGTACACGCCCGAAGCCAATCCAGAACCGTCGAAGCTCACCTCGTGACTGCCCTGCTGGCGGTAACCGTCCACCAGAGTCGTGATCAGCCGTCCGTTGACGTCGTAAACGGTCAGGTTGACTTTGCCGGCTTCCGGCAGAGTGAAGCTGAGTGAAGTTACCGGATTGAATGGATTCGGGTAGTTCTGTCCCAGCGAGTAGATCGTTGGCGTTGACTCTGATGTGATGCTGGTCAGCTCCTCATCGAACGATTCACCCGTGTTCAGCCACTGCTCGACGATGGTGCCGTCACCCGCTACGGATTTTTCAAAGGTGAAGTTGCTTGAACTCCAGGCCGCACTCGGGTAATTGCCGACGTAGCCTTCATAGGTGTAGGTGCCAGCAGGTGCGGTGGCCGGTACGGTCTGAGTACGGTCCTTATCGATAAAACTGGTTGCCGGCAGGGTCTTGTTAATCGGACCCAACACCGGACCGAACCAGGACAGGTCAGGCAACTGGACCATGATCCAGCCATCGAACGAAGCCGCCGCGGCTTCGTTATTGTTAATAAGGACATTGAAATCGAAGCTGCCACCCGAAGCTGGAATGATGATGGGCGGATCGTAAGGGGTCATCTCGATGGTGACGTCCAGGACTGGCGCTGGAATGCCCTTGACGACCAGAGCGTAATCCGCATCGATTTCAGCTGTCTCTATGTGGCTGTCCTGGATGATTTCGTTGCCCTGAACCTCAATCGTCCATAATCCTGCTTCAGGATTCTCAATGAAGACGGCCTCTTCCGTGTTCTTGATATCCGCATTCCCGCCGGGTACGGACCAGATGCCTTCGTACAGTCCGTTGTTGCCCCAGTATTCCGTGTTCGACGGCGAGGTCACCTTGAGGGTGAGATCGTTGATGCGGTGCTGGCTCTGAACGGCCGGATTCCCGGGGGGATCCAGGTAAACCATGACGACCTTCAGTTCCGGCATACCGGCTTCTACTGTCACCTCATGAGTATGCACCTCTAAAGGTAGCAGCACGTCAACTTCGTCGCGGATATAGAAGTTGTTCCGGTAGTCGTACAGGTTCTGCACGTCCGGCATACCCCAGCCCTGGTGCGTCCTGGTCTTGTCATGGTACAGGCCGGTGAAGGGATATTGGTAGGCCGTTGCGATAATCATCGCCTTGGCAGTGGTCGACCAACAGCGATTTTCGAAAACCGATCCGGTAGGATTATAATCATTCCCAAAAATCCCGGCATCCCACATCTGGAAAAACAGGCCGAAATGACCAGCGATGCAGGGCGTCGCATTGCTGGTGCCGCTGAACGGGCCATAACCGGTAGTCGACGTTGTGTAGGTGGTATACACCTGATCGTAGAAATGGGTGAAGGTGACCCCGATGCGGCCGTCCGAGGCGGGACCGATGCTGGCGCCGTAACTCCACATATCATCGGATCTGTCGATTGTATTGTAGTGGTAGAGTGCACCGCCGGAGACGTAATTTTTGGACCAGGCATAAGGCCGAGACATCTGAGTGCCCGCATTGCTCTGGGACTGACAGGCGACCAGATTGAAGTCGAAAGTGATCCAATCCCCCTCGGCGGAAACAGTGGTGTACTGCGTCGTCCGCGCAACTGAGACACTCGCCGTCTGGAAAACGGCTTGGTAGGGACCGCCCGGATCCACCAATTCCGATGCGCAGACATAGCGATTGTTGCCACTCAGCCCCCAGTAGGAATAGTCGGCGAAGATGCCCTGACCATCCGGTAGAAGACCGCGGGCCTGGGGAACCACTCCGGTGGCGAAATTGACCCCCATGCAGGCTGTGCCGTGCGAGTCTATGGAATGGGGACCATGCCCTATGATGGGATTAACCTGGAATTCCTGATGGTCGAACTGACAGCCGCCGTCGAAGATTTCGCCACGCACGTCTTCACCCGTGAAACCGGTCATGTTTTCCAAATAATTTGCTCCGCCGATTTCGCGCACGATATCCATATCGGCCTCGTAGGGACTCCAAACATCGATGAAGTTGACTTCATCGAACCGGGCTACCTGCACGAGTTGCTCGCCGTTCAGAGTCGCTTCTACTAACATCTTACCGGCGTCGTAATTGTCAATCCTGGCGCCCAGCGCCCTGATGCGATCGACAATGATTGCTTTCTGCGGGACGTCCAGTACCTGGATGTTGTACCGAATGGCGGGCGTGTTCACTCCCAGGTTTCTCAGATTCTGGAGGGTCGCTTCATCCAGTCGGTAAGCCGGATGATAGGCGCCGATCCAGCGAACGTACGGCAGGGCTGAAACCTGTTCGAGAACCACTTCGTCCATCTCAACGAGGTAGGCGAACTGAGCCATGTAATGGCGTACCTGTCCGCCCAGCCTGGTGATCTCTTCCTGGAAGGCGACCAGAGGCTGAGTATGGAACTGGACGATAAATAGATGAGTGCTTTCATCCGCAGACAGAATCGATTCGACCGCAGGAACCCGTTCCAGGGGATCGAAGTGGGCATACCGCAGACCGAGTTCGTACGACGCTCGGGCTTCTCGCAGTATGCTTCCATCCCTGCTGATCTGATACACCGTCGCCAGCTCTCCGTTGTCGAGCAGCTCTTCCCGCAGCCTCAACTCGATCGTCGTGCCAGGGATGGCGATGGTTTGCTCAGCGCTTCTCTCGACTGACGCGGCCATCGCTGCAGGAACGATCGTTCCTGCCAGTAGTAGTGCGCACAGTACGAAACTCATCTCTTTTTTCATGCTTTCACTCCCAGAGTTTATGATGTGTTCGGTTGTTAAGCGTCTTCCATCAATACTATATACGTCGCAACCTCTTAAGGTGTTGTGTACAATTTTATTTCTTTTATCATCGTCTCCTATTCCGGACTGCAGATCTAGTGCAGGCTCGACTTGTACACGCCCGAATCACTTCCTTTTGATTTCGCCGACATTTCTATTAATATACGCATTTTTTTTCGCAGAAGCAAGCGGTTCTGCAAATCAAACAAAAAATGTTCATCTTGACGTGCTTATGGTTGACCACGCCGTAGTTCCCAGGCCGCCGTCGAATGGTAATTTTCCACAATACCCGAAAATGACGTTGGATTTTATCGCTGATTTGGTTATATTTGTCGAAAATTGAAAGGAACTCCGATGAAACGGTTGTACTTGAGCATACTTCTGGCATCAGTGACCCTATCGTTAATCGCTTGCACGGGCAGTTCTACCGGAGACCGGGAGTTTGAACAGTTGGCAGATCAATACATCGAAGACTATCTTCGCACCTTTCCAGAACGAGCCACCTCGCTCGGCGATCACCGCTACGACGACCGTCTGAATGACCGCAGCAAGGCGGGAATTCAGGCAGCGGTCGAGTGGAATAAAGAGGCACTGCAATTGCTGCAGAAAATCGATCCGGAGCGGCTCAGCAAGATTAATCGCATCGACTATTTCATCCTTCAGGATCGCATCGAAAGACAGATCTTTTACCAGACTGTGCTCAAGGAGCATGAATGGAATCCGCGCCTATACAACGTCGGCGGAGCAATCTACAATCTGCTCGCCCGAGACTTCGCCCCCCTGGATAAACGACTACTGAGAGTAAAAGCGCGCCTGCTCGCAATCCCCGTTGTTATCGATCAGGCGCGGGCCAATCTGCGCAATCCCCCAAAAATCTTTACCGAGACCACCATCCGTCAGAATCGGGGGACGATCTCCCTCATTCGCGACCAACTGAATGACTTTATCGTTCAGATCCCCGAGCTGCGCGATGAACTCGATCCGGCGGTGAAACAGGCGGTGGCGGCGCTGGAACAATACGGCGCCTGGCTGGAAAACGATCTCCTGCCCAACTCCAACGGGGATTTCCGCCTGGGTGAAGAAAAATTCAGGCAGAAACTGAGTTTCACCCTCGAATCGGATATCTCCATGGAAACGATCCTCGAGCGCGCCCAGCGCGACCTCGTCGCCACCCGGGATGCCCTCTTCGAAACCGCTATGATCATCTATTCCGAAGACCATCCCGGTGCCGAACTCGACGACACTATAGAGAACAAGAAGAGAATCATAAAGAGTGTCCTCGATAAACTGGCGGATTCGCATCCGGACGCCGAAACCATCGTACCCAAGGCCGAGCAGTGCCTCGCCGAAACACGGGAGTTCGTCATCGCCCACGACCTGGTCACCGTTCCCGATGATCCCATCAACTTAATCGTCATGCCCGAATTCCAGCGCGGCGTTTCAACGGCTTATTGCGACTCCCCGGGTCCCCTGGAACCCGATCAGAAGACTTTCTACGCCATCTCCCCCCCGCCGGAGGACTGGTCAGAAGAGCAGGTCATCTCCGCTTTTCGAGAGGACAACGACTACATGCTCCATGACCTGACCATCCACGAAGCCATGCCCGGGCATTACCTGCAACTCGCCCACGCCAACCGCTTCGAGGCACCTACGCTGGTCAGAGCCATCTTCTCGAGTGGCCCCTTCATCGAAGGCTGGGCGACCTACGCCGAACAGCTCATGGCCGATTACGGCTACGGTGGCCCCGAAGTGAAAATGCAACAGTTGAAAATGCAGCTCCGCGTCGTCGTCAACGCCATCATCGACCAGAAAATCCACACCGCCGGCATGACCGAAGAAGAGGCCATGCGGATGATGATCGACGAAGGATTCCAGGAACAGGGAGAAGCCGCGGGCAAGTGGCGTCGCGCCTGCTTGACCTCGACGCAGCTATCTACCTACTATGTCGGCAACCTCGAGATGAACGACATCCGGAGCGCCTATGAAGCCGAACACGGGACCGACTTCGATCTCAAAACCTTTCATGATACCGTCCTCTCGTTCGGTTCACCGCCGCTGAAATACCTGCGCGAACTCCTCGAGCTTTAATCATCTCAATGTACATTATAAAGGGCTCGATTTCGAGCCCTTATTCTCTTTATCGATCCTGTGTCAATCGCGCCATTTCACCCGCCCATCCCACAAATCTTGTCCTCTTTACGAATAACCTGATGGAGGGGAACAGCAGGGAAGAAAGAAATCGATTAACCGGAGGCTTCGATGGGCTCTGGACCTTACTGGATTATTTCTGGTGTCATAGTGGCGAGCCTAGGGGCACTGTTTTGGATTGGACTGAGTCA
>JALGZU010000679.1 GCA_025774735.1 candidate division LCP-89 bacterium
CCACCCGGCCCGGATCTCCGATCAAGACCAGGTAGGAAGCGTCTGCCGCTGATCCCTTCAATCCAGCAATGCGGTCTATCGCCTCGCGTTGATTCGACAGGCAGCCGATGCCGTACACGGTCTCGGTCGGATAGATGATCACCCCACCCGAACCCAGCAGCTCTGACACCTCGTCGAATCCTTCAAGGGATGATATCAGCCGGGGCATCTTACCAGCCGGAGACGGTCAGGTTTAAAACGTCCTCGGACAACTTCCGGATCGCTTCGGTGAAACCGGCATCCCGCTCTTCCGGCGCGCCGCTGACATATTGATACGTCCCCCAGCCCTGCACATCCTGAGACCAGATCATCTGAGACCAGATCATCTCGCCTTTGCGAAGATCGTAGTAGTCGAGACTTACGTAGAGGGTGAGCTTGTATTCGCCTACTGTGAAATCCTGAGCTTCGCCTTCCCCTTCGTAAGTGTAGGGCGCATCGATGACGCGCACCAGTGTCCCGCGCAGAACCGCATCGGCGGTCTCTTCATCGGCTATCTGCAGGGTGTTGTCCTTCTGGAAGGTCAGAATGAGATTGTCGGTAATCTGTTCCACGACGCCGTATTCAGCAGTCCGGTTATCGAACAGCGGTATGGCTACCGTGCGCACGTCACCGGTCATCGCCCCTGAGAATGAGTAGCGGAAACAGCCGTTCAGATTGAGGGTCAGACCCAGGACGACGAGTGCTGAAAGTATTGGGCGCATTTTGATTATGAGCATTTTGCCTGTTTCAGTGATGGTAGATGTGATGAGACATCAGTTTATGTCATATTCTCGGATTTTCCGGTACAAAGTGCGCTCACTGATCCCCAGAGCGACAGCCGCTTTGCGGCGATTCCCCCGGACTTCTCGCAGGGCTTTTTGAATCTGTTCTTTTTCCATCTCCTCCAAGGTCGCCTGTGGTTCGGTCTCGATAATCTCCCGCCCAGGCATCCAGGGTCCGCTAGACTGGCCGGAAAGCTGTAGGTGGTTTTTAATATCTGAAACGTCGCGCTTGAGGTCCAACAGGAGCGAAACCAGCAGTTCGCGATCCAAATTCATGGTTCCCTTGGGCACATGCACCGGGAGCTGCGCGGTTCGTTCCACTTCCTGGCGCAGATGTCGGCTGACGATGTCCTCATCGAGGGATTTGCCCCGTTCGAGGATCACCAGGCTTTCCAGAAAATGCTTCAGTTCCCTCACGTTGCCCTCCCAGTAAGCGTTTCGCAACAGGGTCATCGCCCCTGGAGTAACGGTCGGGCAGGGGATTTCGTTGCGCCGGCAGGTTTCCTGGAGGAAATATTCGGCCAGCCTCGGGATATCTTCTTTCCTCTCGCGCAGCGGGGGCAGAAAGATATTCACCGCTTTCAGGCGGAAGAACAGGTCCTGCCGGAATGCGCCTATGGAGACCGCTTCGGTCAGGTCACGGTTGGTAGCCGCGATGACCCGGACGTCCACCTTCTCATTATGGGACGATCCGACTTTCATGAATTCGCCCATCTCCATGATGCGCAGGATCTTCGCCTGGGCTTCCAGCGGCATCTCGCCGATCTCATCGAGAAAAATCACCCCACCATCGGCCATTTCGAAGTAGCCTTTGCGGGTTCTGTCAGCTGAGGTAAAGGCGCCGCGCACGTGTCCGAAAACCTCGCTCTCGAAGATTCCCTCCGGGATGGCGCCGCAGTTCACCGTGATCATCGGTTTATCCGAACGTGCAGAAAGCTGGTGAATGGCATTGGCTACCAGTTCCTTGCCAGTTCCGGATTCACCCGTGATGAGCACGGTTATGTCGGTAGGAGCGACCTGTTGAACGATCGCCCGCAGCTGCTGCATCTGAGGTGTCTCTCCCACCAGACCGAAGAAGTCTTTCTGTTTTTCAGTCATAACGTTTTACAAAGGTATCTTTAAGCCATCACTGGCAACAACCAGGTCGATGCCATGTTTCTGCGCCAAAGAGGCGTACTCGTCCCACCGCCTTCCCTGTTCGGGGAGGGCGTGTGTCAGCACCAGGCGTCTCAGATTCAATCCGGCCAGACGCTCTAAAACCGGTCTGATTTCGGTATGCGCGGCTTCCAGAATCAGCAATTCACCGCTTTGCAGGACGTCGGCAATGTCATCGAAGGAATCAACGTCTCCGGAATAGAAGAGCGAGCAGTTGGAGGTAATGACCC
>JALGZU010000680.1 GCA_025774735.1 candidate division LCP-89 bacterium
TTCCGTGCTGGAAAGTTCTACTGAGTACTTCATCATCGCGACCGACGCTGCCGGGAAAATTACTCTCTTTAATCGAGGCGCTGAGAGGCTTTTCGGTTACGATCGCTCCGAAGTTGAAGGAGACAAGACAATCCTGTTCATACCAGGATTGGCGAAGGGGAAAGAGCCGGAGAGCCTGAGCGAACTATTGGTCGGCGGCATGATCGACCAGGTGCACACCATCGTCAACCGGGAGGGCCGGGAGATCTCCATTTCCATGACCGTGACCCCGATTCAGAGCGATGACGGTGACACGGCCGGCTACATCTGGATCGGCAGGGATATCACCGAACGGCTGGCCATGCAGGCGCAGCTCAGAAACCACGCCCACGACCTGGAACAGCGTGTCCGTGATCGGACCAAGGAGCTGAGCGAACAGAACAAAACCCTCGAAGAAACCCTGAGTCAGCTCAAGGAGGCGCAGGTACAGCTTCTGCAGGTCGAAAAGATGGCTTCCCTGGGGCAATTGGCCGCCGGAGTGGCCCACGAAATCAATAATCCCATCGGCTTTGTAAACTCAAACCTGGGAACGCTGAGAAAGTACATCTCGACCGTCCAGGAATATTTCCATGCCGTGGACCGGGCCCTCGTCGGCGGCAAGAAGGGCGCCAGAGAAGAATTGAAAGCGTTGAAAAAAGTTAAAAAAGTCGACTTTATCCTGGACGATGTTACTTCGGTAATCAAGGAGTCTCTGGAGGGGACCGAACGGGTCAAGACCATCGTTCGAGATCTCAAAGATTTCTCTTACCAGGATAAGAACGGCTTGACAGAATATGATCTGAATAAGGGAATCCAATCCACGCTGAATATCGTCTGGAACGAACTAAAATACAAGGGTGAATTGAGCGAGGAACTGGGGGAAATTCCCCCGGTTCGGTGCTATCCCCAGCAGATTAACCAGGTCTTCATGAACCTGCTGGTCAATGCCGCGCAAGCCATCCCTGATAAGGGTAAAATTACGGTACGAAGTTACCAGCAGGGAGAAGAGGTCTGCGTAGAAGTGAGTGACGACGGCGTCGGGATCGATTCGGAAAACCTGTTAAAAATCTACGAACCCTTCTACACCACCAAAGAGGTTGGCCAGGGGACCGGTCTAGGGCTCGCAATCAGCTATCGAATTGTGGAAAAACACGCCGGACGAATTGAAGTCAAAAGCGAGAAGGGGGGGGGAACAACCTTCCGAATCCGCCTCCGCATCGATGGTCCCCCGAACCAGGCTGAACGTACCGACTCCGCTGCAATCGAAACTCTCCATTGACCCCGTGTTAAGCTCAACGCATCAGCCGGACCTTAAACGATGAACCTGGCTCCCGTCCTGGATCAAGCCCTGCTCGGGGCTCTGATCTTTTTACGGATCGCATCCGCTCTGGCAGTGATGCCCGTCTTCGGGTATCGCGGCGTCCCCGTGACCGTGAAGGCCGGGATGTCCGTGTTTATCGCCTTCTTGTTACTGCCCGGGATACGGATTCCCGAGGGGTGGGCGGGGATAGATATGGGATTCATCTCCTTCATGGCGCTGGCGCTTCCCGAAATAGTAGCAGGTGTCCTGGTCGGGATGGTGACCCACTTCATCTTTTACGGAGTCGAACTGTCCGGCCAGTACCTGGGAATCCAGGTGGGCTTCGGCATCGTCAATGTCATCGATCCGAACACGGAGCAGCAGGTCTCCATCATCGGACAGCTCCAGTATCTTTTCGCAATACTGATATTTCTGACCATAAACGGCCACCATTTCCTACTCGCCGGACTGAGGGAGACGTTCCTGATTATCCCCCTGGGGGGAGTTCACTTTCAGCCCGACCTGGTCACCCTGTTCGTGAAGATGATGGGGGATCTCTTCGTGGCAGGCATTAAGATCGCGGCGCCGGTGATGGCGGCGGTGCTCGGCGCCGGTGATGGCGGCGGTGCTGTTGTCCGAGGTCGCACTGGGCATCGTAGCCCGCACGGTGCCCCAGATGAACGTTTTCATCGTCGGATTCCCGCTCAAAATCGGTCTGGGTCTGCTGGCCTTGGCCCTCTCCTGGCCGATGTTCGTTTACATCCTTGAGCTGCTCTGGAAGAACTTCCAGGGCGATTGGTGGCGTTATATCGGGCTGCTCGGTCCCTGACCCGGAATACTGCGCTCTCGGTCAAATGCGCTGATTTGTAATAATCATGGCTGAATCGAAAGAGTCCTTCCAGGAAAAAAC
>JALGZU010000681.1 GCA_025774735.1 candidate division LCP-89 bacterium
CGATTACGAGGTAGTCGATGACGACGATGAAGAGAAGAAGTAATCGACTTTACATAGATGCAGACGAACGAGCACGGGAGGCGGGTTGACTATGACCCGCCTTCTCTCCATAAACCTTATTAATCCGTGAGGACATCTTGGAACCGAGCATCATAAACATACCCTGGTTGATCATCTTCGAGCGTCTGCTGGCATCCATATTCTGCGGAGCGGTGATCGGTCTGGAAAGGGAGTGGCACCGCAAGCAAGCCGGTCTGCGCACCATGATCCTGATCTGCCTGGGATCGACGCTTTACATCACTGTGTCGCAACTGGCGTCCTTGGGCGCAGAGCAGCCCTTTGATGTCACCCGTGTGGCCGCGCAAGTGGTTACAGGCGTGGGTTTCATCGGGGCCGGAGCTATCATCATGGGACGGGGACAGGTGCACGGTTTGACCACCGCAGCCACCATCTGGACGGTGGCCGCCATCGGCCTGATCATCGGAGCCGGTTATCCGGTTCTGGGTCTGGCGGTTACCGGGTTGGTTCTGATCATTCTTATCCTGATCAAGCCGCTGGCCAAACTCGTGCTCAGGCGCTTCATCGATGAAGAAGAAGGTTAACGAATACATTTTAAATCTATCACTCACTTATCATCCCCCGGTGGAGGAGAAGCATGGACAAGACCTTTACCTACCAGGAACTTCAGGAGTACAACGGACAGAACGGAAAACCCGCCTATATCGCCTATAAAGGCACGGTTTACGACGTCACCGAAAGCGATCTGTGGAAAGACGGCCGCCACCAGAACCTGCACGACGCTGGCGATGATATGAGCATGGAGCTGGACCGCGCCCCGCACGGCATCGGCGTCTTCGACCGCGACCAGATCAAGGTGGTCGGCAAGTTGGTCTAATAATGTCATTGCGAGGAGTCCGCCGCACGGCGGACGACGAAGCAATCTCATGTGTTGTATATTCTGAAATGAGGGACCTAATTATGAACGAGAAATTCGAGCAGTTCAGTAAAATGATGGACGAGATAATGTCCGACATGAACGAAGAAGAAAAGAAAGAGATGCGCAAGAACATCTTCGAAAAACTCTTCGCCGACATGACTCTCGAAGATAGGATGAACATGTGTTGCTGCATAATGCCTGAGATGATGAAGGGGGATAAAATGCCTGAAGCCATGGTCAACATGATGATGGGCATGATGGGCGCCGGAGGCCGAATGGGAGGTCCACCCTGGATGCGCAGGAGCGATTGGATGAAGGAAACTGAGGCGGAAGAATCGGGAGATAAGAAACCTTAGAACGGCACAGGTTGTTGCTGAGTGTAACTCGAAGAGTTCCACCACGTCGAATGGGGACTTATATGTGGTGTCAGGTGCCCTCACCTGACACCACAAAACTGCTAGAAACCCGCGTCTAAGAGGACGAAAGATTAACATGGATAAATCAAAGATCGGCAAGATTGCCTGGCACGATCTGACCGTCGAGGATGCCGGGCAGATCAAAGGCTTTTACGAACAGGTGGTCGGCTGGAAGACGGAGCCGGTTGACATGGGCGGCTGGGACGACTACAACGTGAACAAGCCGGAGGACGGCGAGTGCGTCGCCGGCATCTGCCACGCCCGTGGCACCAACGCCGACATACCACCCCGCTGGATGATGTACGTCACCGTGGAAGACATCGAAAAGAGCATCGCCAAGTGCGAGGAGCTGGGCGGAAAGCGCGTTACCGTAACGAAGAACATGGGCGATATCGGCCTCTACGCCGTCATCCAGGATCCCGCCGGAGCCGTGCTGGCCCTCTGGCAGGAGATCGAGTAGTGGGGAGCGGCAGTGTTGCAGTAGGACGGATCTCCTCATAAAGCGGCTCCTTCGGAGGAATCTGGCGTCGAACTGTCATTCCTGCGAACGCAGGAATCTAGGTATAGCCCTGCGAACGCAGGAATCTAGGTATAGCGCAGGGATTTTCCCCGCAAAAGGCCTGAACCATGGAAGAACTATCCCGAGGATTACAACAAGAGCTAACGAACGCGGGATTTAAGAGTTCTATCGTCTCTGTCCAGCATCTTCTTGATCTGAAGCAAGATATGGAGGATCTTCTCGATCGTGGTATGTTAGATCGAGATTTTTATGATGAGATCGTAACGCGTTATAGTTTGAACTTTAGTTTTGAACCTCCCGCCGATTTCCCTAACGCTAAGTCGATCATCATAACGGCTGTGCCGCAGCCGATGGTCAGCGTGAAGTTTCATTTACCCGATAGGGTGATGTCGGCCATTATCCCACCGACCTATATACACGATACGGATAATCAGGCCTTGAATGTCATGTCGCGTTATTTGGACCCGTATGGCTATAGAGTTGTCATCGCGCTGGTGCCTTCAAAGCTCCTCGCCGTTCACTGCGGTTTTGCGACATATGGTAAAAATAATATTTCCTATATCGACGGTCTGGGGAGTTTTTTCAGGCTGCGAGCGTTCTTTTCCGACCTGCCGTGTTCCGGGGATGATTGGCAAAATCTTAAGATGTTGGATCGTTGTGAAAAATGCGTCGCCTGCATCAAGAAATGTCCCACCAACGCGATCCTGAAAGAGAGATTCTTAATTGACGGCGGGCGCTGTATCACGTTTCACAACGAGGGCGCGGCTGATTTCCCGGAATGGATCGACCCTGCCTGGCACAATTGCCTGATAGGCTGCATGATCTGTCAGACGATCTGCCCGGTCAACAAAGATTT
>JALGZU010000682.1 GCA_025774735.1 candidate division LCP-89 bacterium
CCAGCCGTCGTTATCGAAGTCTGCCCAGGCCATAGTTCTGCCCTGGAAGCTATCGGAGACGCCCGCACTGACGGTGACGTCGCTGAAGGTACCGTCGCCCTGGTTGCGGAAGAGCTGGTTACTGCCGAAGCGGCTGACCACGAAAAGATCCAACCAGCCGTCGGCGTCGTAATCTTCGAAGTATGCCGATTTGCTTGGTCCAGTCGCCGCCACGCCGGCCGTTGATGTGACATCCGTGAAGGTGCCGCCGTCGTTGCGGAAGAGGACATTGTCCGTAAATTCATTGGTGATGTAAATGTCGGGATCGCCGTCGTTGTCGTAATCGCCGGCGGAACTGCCCATCCCATACTCACCAACCAAGCTCTAATCCCAGAGCTGCAGCGACGTCCGAGAAGGTACCGTCACCGTTGTTGTGGAACAGGGCGTTGGGTTCGTTGGCGGCATGGTTGGCGCTGGTGACGAAGAGATCCAACCAGCCATCCCGGTTGTAATCGAAAGCCATGGCGTCATGCGATTCGTACTGGTGGCCGGTCCCGGTTGCCGCCGTCACATCCAGGTATCCTCCGCCGATCTGACGGTAATACATGTGGTTGGGGACGCCCAGGTAGTCATGGTTTGTGACGTAGATGTCGGGGAGCTCGTCATTGTTGAAGTCGGCGATTACGGCCATCGTCGAGGGACCGTTTTCTGTCAAACCGACTTCATCGGTGGCGATTTCAAAGGTTAGATCGCCGCGGGCTCGATAGTAGAGGTTGTCACCCGGATTGAAGCCGCCCACAGCCAGATAGATGTCTTCAAACCCGTCACCGTTTTCGTCGAAAAAGGCGGGTCCCTGGGATGCGGCAACCAGTTCAAGACCGGCTTCGGACGCGACGTCATCAAAGCTGACGCTAATGGTCGCCAGAGCGAACTGAATCGGGCCGATACCGATCAGGAGAACCGCCAATCCTGCTATGATTTTATTATATTTCAGGTCGATCATTTCGAATCCTTTCAAAGTGTAGAAAGCTCAGAAGTAAATACGTAATCCACAACAATTCATTGGATTGAGGGTACAATCATGACGTATGAAGTCAAGCGGTTCGATCTCCTCAGCGTCTTCAAGGTCAGTTTTCTGATTTATCTGGCCGTGGGATTTCTCATCGGGATCTTCTACGCGCTGATCGTTATGAAGATGATGGCGGCGTTCAGCCCTCTGCTGGAGAATGAGATGTTCGAGGGTTTCGGCCAGATCGGCATGATGGGGGCAATGATGATGGCCCTCTTTATGGCCATATTCATGGCGGTGATCTGGTCTATACTCACGGTAATCGCCACCGGGATCTACAACGTTTTCTGCGGTTTCGTTGGGGGTGTGAAGCTCGAATTGGATGCCGTTCCGGTGGGGTATCCACAGCCCGGCGTTCCCCCCGTGCAACCGCCGCCAGCACCACCCCAGGAGGTACCTCCCAATGCCTGATATCCGGGTTCGCTTTGCCCCTAGCCCGACAGGCTACCTGCACGTCGGCGGCGCCCGTACGGCGCTGTTTAACTGGCTCTATGCCCGTCATTACGGGGGGAAGATTCTGCTGCGTATCGAAGATACGGACAGGAAGCGTTCGACCCCTGAAGCTGTCGAGGCGATCTTCGAAGGACTGCGCTGGCTGGGCTTAGACTTCGACGATGAGCCCCTGTTTCAAACAGAGCGTCTCGATGCGCACAAGAAAGTGGTGAAGGAACTGCTCGAACGGGGTGCCGCCTACCGCTGTTTTTGCGATCCCGAGCAGCTCGCCCAGAAGCAGAAAGCGGCGCAGAAGAACGGTGGTTTCTGGGGATACCTGGGCACCTGTCGCTCGCTTACCGCTGAAGAGATCGAGAAGAAGTTGGCGGCAGGGGAGCCTTTTGCTGTCCGTTTTAAAATTCCCGCGGGAGAGACGGTATTCAACGACGCCGTACACGGACGCATCGCCGTGCGACACCGTGAGATGGAGGATTTTATCCTGATGCGGCGTAACGGTACGCCGGTTTACCAGGTTGCGGTGGTGGCCGACGATCTTCACATGGGCATCACGCATGTCATCCGCGGGGACGACCACATCACCAATACACCCAAGCAGATTCTGATATACCAGGCGCTGGGTGTTCCCGTACCGACATTCGCACACGTACCCCTG
>JALGZU010000135.1 GCA_025774735.1 candidate division LCP-89 bacterium
CGATCCTGATACTGATATGAGGGCTCACGTACAAATCCGCTATAATTCAAGCGCCCAACCGGCCACCATTTTCCCAAAGGAAACTGAATGGGATAACCGGGGTGTAGCATACACTATCCGATACGACGAGCCGATTGAAGCAATTACTCCAGGGCAATCCGCCGTTTTTTTCCTCGATAATGTGCGCGTGATCGGCGGCGGACGGATTAAAACAGTTTTAAACGATTGAAAATATCGATTCATAAAAACTGAGGGTTTCTCGGTGAGGAATATATAATGAAAAAAGTGACGACGGCTTCCCTGATAGATATGAAGCGGCGTGACGAGAAGATAGCGGCTTTAACCGCTTACGACGCTACCTTTGCATCGCTTCAGGATAAAGCCGGGATCGACGTGATCCTGGTGGGTGATTCAGCTGCCATGGTGATCGCGGGGGAAGAGACGACCCTGGCGGCGACCATGGAGCAGATGCTCTACCATACGCGTTGCGTGAAGAGGGGCGTCGAGCATGCACTTCTTGTTGCTGACATGCCCTTCCTCTCCTTCCAGGTTTCTACCGAGAAGGCACTGATCAACGCGGGACGTTTTCTCGCCGAATCGGGGGCTGAAGCCGTTAAGCTCGAAGGTGGACAACGCATTCTCGAAACTGCAAAACGTCTGGTGGATGCCGGTATACCCGTCATGGGGCATTTAGGCCTGACTCCGCAGTCGATTCACAGTTTCGGAGGGTGGGGCGTTCGGGCGAAGAAACCGAAGGAAGCTGAACAGTTATTGGAAGATGCAGTGGACCTGGAAAACGCCGGGGCGTTTTCCATCGTCCTGGAGAAGATTCCTGCGCCGCTGGCTGCCGAGGTGAGCCGCACTTTGAAGATTCCTACCATCGGCATCGGTTCAGGATCCGACTGCGATGGCCAGATTCTGGTCAACTACGATATGCTGGGTCTCTACGAACAACTCTGCTTGAAATTCGTGCGTCAATACCGGAACCTGGGAAGCGAGGTCAAGGATGCCGTAAAGGCTTACGTCAAGGATGTCAGGCGGGGAGATTTCCCTTCCAGTGAAGAGAGCTATTATACCGAATCGAAAACCGATGAAAATCTTCCGCACTATCCCCGAGCTCAGAAAACACGTTAACGATCTCAGAAAGCAGGATAAACGGATCGGTCTCGTTCCCACGATGGGATTTCTGCACGAAGGGCATCTGTCCCTGATTGACCAGATTAGATCTGATTGTGATTATGTCATCGTCTCGATTTACATCAATCCGAAGCAATTCGGTCCCGGCGAGGATCTGGATGAATATCCCCGCGACTTCGCGAATGACGAGAAGGTGCTGAGTGAGCGGGGCACCGATGCGATATTTTATCCCACTACCGAGGAGATCTACCCCGATGGTTACCTGACTACAGTGCATGTGTCGGATCTGGGCGAGATGCTCTGCGGGCGTAGTCGCCCAACTCATTTCGACGGCGTCACCACGATCGTTGCCAAGCTCTTTCTGATAACCAATTGCGATGTCGCTGCCTTCGGTCAGAAGGATTATCAACAGGCTTTGATTATCCAACGCATGGCGGAGGATCTGAATGTTGATCTGGATATTTTGATCTGTCCTATCGTGCGCGAAGCGGATGGTGTGGCTATGAGTTCCCGCAATACCTATCTCACCGCCAATGAGCGGGAGAGGGCCACCTGTCTGATAAATGCTCTCGAAAAGGTGCGCAGACTTTTTGCCGTCGGCGAAGAGCATGCGGCTCGTCTGCGAGACGAGATGGTACAGGCTATCCTCACCACTCCGGATGTGCGTATCGACTACGTCGAGGTCGTCGATGCGGAAACCCTGCAGCCTCTGGAGAAAGTTGATCGTAAAACCCTGGTTGCAGGAGCAATCTGGTTAGGAAAGACGCGCTTGATCGATAACATCATCCTGGAACCCGAGTGAGCGAAACTGCCGAAAGATTAACGGCGGCAATCATGGCCGCGGGCAAGGGGACCCGCATGAAGTCGGACCTGCCCAAGGTACTGCATCCCCTTTGCGGCCGCCCCATGATCCAATACGTGGTGGATACCGCCCGAGCGATAGGTGCAGATACCATCGTGCTAATCGTTGGTTATCAGCACGAGCTGGTAGAAAGGCAGTTTAAAAGCGCCGGGGTCCGGTTTGCCCTGCAGCAACCCCAACTGGGCACGGGCCATGCAGTCCTCTGTGCACTGCCTCAGCTAGAGGACGTGCAGGGTTCGGTGTTGATACTGTCCGGTGACGTCCCCCTGATTAAAGCGGAGACGCTCAAGCGCCTCTGGCATCGTCACCGGGAGAAAGACGCTGCTGCGACAGTTTTGACGGCCAGAGCGAGCGAGCCGCAGGGGTATGGACGTATCTTGCGACATTCGTCCGGACATCTCGCCGCCATAATCGAAGAGAGGGATGCCAGCGACGAGATCCGCGCTATCGACGAAATCAACAGCGGGATTTATCTTTTCGAATTGAGCCACCTGAGGCGGATTCTGCCTCTCATCGGCCAGGCGAACGACCAGGGGGAGTTTTACCTGACCGATGCCGTTAGGCTTCTCAGCGACGAAGGCAGGATCGTAGCTGCCATGGAAGGCGAGTTCAGTGAAATCATCGGTATCAATACCTTGGCTGAATTGCACGCCCTGGAATTGGAACTAACTCGCCAAAAGCCTGTTTAATCGAGGTGTAAGGGGGCATTATAAATGCCCCAAAAAGGTCTTGACTTTCGACCCGGATCTTGCTATAATTATTCCAGGAATGACGGGGGAGCTGAAGTGAAATTCGCGAACCAAGTTTGGGTATGTGCACTTCTGTTACTGACGCTACCGCTGATGGCCTGGTCGCAGACAGAAAACGGCGTTCTGGACACCCGGGTCAGCGAATACCTGCGCTCCGGAGACGGCTACGGTCTGGGTATACAGCCTTCCGGGCTGTTCGATCCGAGCCGGGCGAGCTTCGCACACTCCTATTCGATGAGTTATTTCAGTTCCGGTGGAGCAGCAGTGGCGCAGGGTTTGTTCATGGAGACTATCCGCTACCGTCTCTCAAACCCGGTGACCCTGACTCTGAACCTCGGTTATCTGCATCAGCCCTATTCAACGTTCGAGTCGGGTGTAGGTCCTTCGCAGTCCGGAGAATTCCTGGGAGGAGCTTCCCTGACCTGGCGTCCGGCAGACAACATGTTCCTGCACATCGAAGTGGCCAACTATCCAAAATATTACGGGTACGGCGCGTACCCACGAAGCTTCTACAATCCTGGGTACTCACCCTTCGGGGCGCCTGTCGTGCCGGAGGAAATCATAGGTCAACCCGGTCAGATCGAAGACTAACAGGTGTTTAGCATAGATCCCTCAGTCGACATGGTTCTGGTGGATTAAGCATGTCTCGCCGCGCTCCGATGACGCGGTTTTTTACTTATTGAAGGATACGATGATGAGAAAACGCCCCGGAAGCCGCTCGAGACCCCACCTTTCATCCACCAGTTCAGGGTCGAACATACTGGTAATTGGGCTTCTGGTACTCCTGGTTGTGCTGACCGCAATCGACCTCTATTACGATCATTTCAGATTTGCACCGGAAGAGCCGCTGACCGAGGAGATCACCTCTGAGACCGATACGACCGACTCTCAGGAACCACCTATCTTAATTGAGCGGGAGCAGGAAGAGGCTGTATCACAACCCGAGCCAAAGCAGCCCACTGCTTCACTCTCGCCCCAGGATGTCAAGGTTCAGGTTTTGAATGGCTGTGGTGTGAAGGGAATTGCCTTTCGGATTCGCGGAGTTCTGCGCGATCGGGGGTTTGACGTAATGAGCTACGGCAACGCCAAGCGGCATAACTACTCCAAATCCCAGATCATTATTCGCTCCAGGGGATCCTTCGGGAATCAAGCGGCCGATCTACTCGCCGAATCGCTGAACATCGCGCCGGATCAGATCAGTCGCATCGAGGATGCGTCGCTGGTGGATATCAACCTCACGCTGGTTATCGGTTCGGATTACCGGCAGTTGAATCTCGCTACGGAGTAGCCTACGACTGAAACCCAAAAAGCCGATAAAAGCGTCAGCCACGATCTTGCCCTCCTTATTGCCCGGCTGGCCTGGGAGCGCAAAGCGGACGAAATCGTCGTCCTCGATGTGGCGAAGTTATCACAGTTTACCAGCTATTTCGTGCTGGTGTCTGGCCAGGTGGACCAACACCTGAAAGCCATCACCGATCACATTGTGGATACCCTGCGAGGTGAAGGAGTAAAACCCCATCACCTGGAAGGATTGGAACACCTGAACTGGATCCTGATCGACTACGTGGATGTCCTGGTGAACGTTTTTCTGCCGGACGTCCGCTCATTCTACGATCTCGAAGCACTCTGGGGGGATGCAGAACGCGTGCCATTACCGTTCAGTGAAGAAGAGTAGAGGCGATCTGTCAATAAATAATTCTTCTACCGACCCACCCCCGAATCACGAAACAGATAAACCTCGTTTCAGCGTGAACCTGAATCAAACACTCCAGAATCTGCTGCGGGATACGCTCGCAGGCCTTAATTTCCCCGTAATTCTGCCCTCTCTGGAGATACCACCCGAATCGAAGTTCGGGGATCGTTCCAGCACGATGGCGTTGAGCTTAGCCCGGGAGCTTAATAGAAATCCTCGTGAGATAGCCGGGGAGATATTGGCGGCGTTACCCAAAGATGGGACTTTTCTCGAGCGCATCGACATCGCCGGGCCGGGCTACCTGAACTTTTTCTTTTCACAACACGCTTTCACCGATCTGCTTCAGTGGGTGCTGGAGGCAGGGTCGGATTACGGGCAATCTGAGTTGGGTTCCGGCGAAAGACGTCTCTTCGAATTCGTTTCTGCCAATCCTACCGGTCCGATGAACGTGGTCAGCGCTCGAGCCGCCGCTGTGGGAGATTCGCTGGTTAAATTGCAGCGTAAGATCGGCTTCGAGGCGGACGCGGAATATTACGTCAACGACGCCGGGAGACAGATCGAACTCCTCGGGGAATCGGTTAAGGCACGCCTGCTTGAAACCGAAGGAAAGCCCTTCGATATTCCGGAAGGGGGGTATCACGGTGCTTACATTATCGATCTGGCGCAAGAGGCCATAAAACAATTCGGAGCTGAAGTTTATACAAAATCCGGCCTGGAACTTGGGGAGTGGAGTGCGGTTCTGATCGTCGAAGATCAACGTAAAACTCTCGAAAAGTACGGCATCCTCTTCGATCGCTGGTTCCGCGAAAGCGACCTCCGGGATCAAGATGCCCATGTCTCCGCGTTGGAAAAGCTGGAGAAAAGCGGACATACCTACGAGAAAGATGGAGCGAAGTTTTTCCGCAGCACTGATTTCGGGGACGACGAGGACCGGGTCGTGGTGACTTCAGACGGCCGATCGACCTATTTTCTGCCCGATATCGCCTATCACCTGAATAAGGCCGAACGAGGCTATAAAAAAGCGGTCGATCTGTTGGGACCTGACCATCACGGACACGGAAAAAGAATGCAAGCGGCCATGCTGTCCGTGGACCTTCCCGAAGATTTTCTGGAGATCCTGATCGTCCAACAGGTCAACCTTCTGCGGCGCGGCAAGCCTGTGAAGATGTCCAAGCGCACCGGAGAAATCATTACACTGAAAGAATTGATTGAGGAAGTTGGCCCGGATGCAGCCAAGCAGATCTTCCTATCGCGACGCTGGTCGTCACACCTAGATTTCGATATCGAAGCGGCCAAAGACCGTTCGGAGAAGAGTCCGGTCTTTTATCTGCAATATGCTCATGCCCGCATCTCGTCGATATTCCGAAAAGCCGGGGAAAAGGCACAGCTGCAACGGAGCGATCTGGAGAGACTGTCGGTGGCTGAAGAGAGGGAATTGATCCGCAGCCTATCGCTCTTTCCGGACATCATCGAAGGCGCTGCGCTGCAGTTCGCTCCGCACAGATTGAACAGCTATCTCAACGAATTATCGACCGTTTTCACGCGGTTTTATCATGCCTGTCGAGTTCTCGGCGACGATGACAGCTTAACTCGCGCCCGGCTGGCGTTGTGCCGGGCGGTTCAGATTGTTCTAAAAGAGGGATTGAGGCTTCTGGGGATGTCTGCCCCGGAATCGATGTAGGAGGAAACATGAGCATACTGGTTGTAGGATCGGCTGCACTGGATTCGGTGAAAACTCCATACGGAGAGGTAAAGGATGCACTGGGTGGATCGGCGTTTTACTTTGCCGCCGCGGCGAGTTACTTCGCCCCGGTGAACGTCGTCGCCGTGGTCGGGGAGGACTTTCCATTGGAAAGAATCGATTTTCTTAAGATGAGAGATGTGGATCTCTCCGGATTGGAAATTGCTTCCGGTCAGACGTTCCGGTGGGGGGGAAGTTACCATGACGACATGAACCAGAGAGATACGCTATTTACCCACTTGAACGTTTTTGAAACATTCTCGCCTAAAATCCCCGCCGGCTACAAGAAATCTCCTCACGTTTTTCTGGCCAACATACATCCGGCTCTGCAACTGGAGGTTCTCAATCAGGTGGACGATCCTGAACTGGTTATGCTGGATACCATGAACCTCTGGATAGACACTGATCTCGACAGTTTAAAACGAGTGATCTCAAAGGTGGACGCCATTATCCTGAATGATCAGGAGGCGCGTCAACTCACCGGTGAGCCTAATCTGGTGAAGGCTGCCCGTGATGTAACCGGGATGGGTCCGAAAATTGTCATCGTTAAGAAGGGCGAGCATGGGGCTTTCATTATCTCCGACGATGATTTCTTTACCCTGCCCGCCTACCCCCTCGACAGCCTCTTCGATCCGACGGGCGCTGGTGATTCCTTCGCCGGGGGATTGATGGGGTACCTGGCCAGGACGGGCGATCTCTCCTCGGCTTCGTTCCGGAAAGCTCTCGTCCATGGGACTGTGACAGCTTCCTATGCGGTGGAAAAGTTTTCCGTGGACCGGCTGAGGGACCTCACGCAGGCTGACATCGATTCACGCACTGAGCGGCTGTCACAGATCACCCGGTTCTGATCCCGACCAGCATGCAATGGGCGCTAAAGGGTGATTCTACAGGTTTGACTTGACTTCAATGGTAAAGTAGATTAAATTTCAATGATGGGCTTGAGTATTACCGTTTGGTAGAAGGCGGTATATGACTCACATACATTTACGACCGGATAACTTTCAATGCACGTAAAAACGCTGGAATGGCTGGCAGATGAGAAAAAGGTTCGCTTAATCGAACAGACCAAACTGCCGGGAGCACTTGAATACATCGAGACGGATGATTATCGCGTTATGTGTGACGCCATACGGCGGCTGGCTGTGCGCGGCGCACCTGCCATTGGTTGTGCAGGCGCTTATGGTGTCGTAATCGGAGCTCTTTCACTAGATAGCGGCGGATTCGATGCCTGGAAATCGGAATTGCGGCGGATTATGGACAAACTCAGGGCAACCCGTCCCACGGCGGTGAACCTCTTCTGGGCGATCGACCGCATGGAGCGCGTTCTGAATGAACAGACCGACGTTGATTCAGC
>JALGZU010000683.1 GCA_025774735.1 candidate division LCP-89 bacterium
GATCACTCCAGGCCCAGACCGCCATCCTCGGCGCCTTCGAAGAGGAACTCGCCTGGTTGGATAGTCAGTTAGTCAACCGGGACGAGCAGCAGATCATGGGCTTGGAGTTTACCTCCGGCGAGCTGGCTGGACGACAGGTCATCCTCGCCCTTACCGGCGTGGGCAAGGTCAACGCCGCCATGACGACCACGCTGTTAATCGAACATTTCCAGCTCGATGAGATCGTCTTCTGCGGCGTCGCCGGGGGGATTGATCCCGATCTTCTGCCCGGTGACATCGTCATCGGCGCACGCACGGTGCAGCACGACCTGGGGGATATGTATCCCGACAGCATCGTCCGCTTCGGTGTGCGCAATCCGCTGAACGGCCAGATTACTCGCTCAAGCACAGAAAGCTTTGGACGAGGTCGAGTTTGAAGTCATCCCCACCAGCATGGGGGAACGCCTGCCTACGGTCACCACCGGCCTCATCGCCACCGGCGATGCCTTTATCACCTCCACCCCGAAAAAAGGAGAACTAAGAGAGAACCTGAGCGCCGCTGCCGTGGAGATGGAAGGAGCCGCCGTTGCACAAATCTGCTACCAGTTCGGTGTCCCCTGCCTGGTCATCCGCGCCCTGTCCGATAAATCCGATGAGAATGCCATGCAGGATTTCGAACGCTTCTACCCGGTCGCAGCCCGGAATGCCAACCGGTTGGTGTTGGAGATATTGGAGAACCTGTAGCGGTAGTCTATTTCCCCGAATTCGATTATCCTGAACGCAAATCCGTCCCCTCAAACTAATACCTGTTCACTTTGCTGATCTGGAGTGATTTCATCCCCTTCCCCGCCATTTTCCCACTTTTCCCCTTGTAAAAACTGACCAACTTGCGTATATACTATAAAATTTAAAATTATCTTCAGAGGCCGACATGAGCGATCATAACATTGAGAGCGACTATGGTCTGGAAAATCACGGTTTGAAGAACCTGGGCCGTACCCACTGGAATCACAACACACCTGCCCTCTATGAAGCCGTCATCCGGAGGCGCGAAGGCTGCATCGCTCACCTGGGGCCGATTGTTGTGCGCACGGGATCCCATACCGGCCGCGCCGCCAAAGACAAGTTCATCGTGGCGGAAAAATCGTCCGAAGATCTGGTCTGGTGGGGAGCGGTCAACAAGCCTTACCCCGAAGACCAGTTTAAGCTCTTCTTCCGCCGCCTGCAAGCGTTTCTCCAGGGCAAGGAGATCTACGTACAGGACTGCTACGCCGGTGCCGATCCGGATTATCAAATGCCCATCCGCGTTATCACTGAGATGGCCTGGCACAACCTCTTCGCCCGCAACATGTTCCTCCAGACTCCGGTGGATTTGTTGCGCGGGCATGTCCCCGAATTCACCATCCTGCACGTCCCCAACTTTCACGCCGAACCCGATCTGGACCACACCAATTCCGAGGCATTCGTGATCCTGAATCTGGGGCAGAAACTCGTCCTGATCGGGGGGACGGCTTATGCCGGCGAAATCAAAAAGTCCATCTTCACGGTCATGAATTTCCTGCTGCCGCAGCAGACAGTCCTGTCTATGCACTGCTCCGCCAATATCGGTCCTGCGGATGACGTGGCACTTTTCTTCGGCCTTTCGGGAACGGGCAAGACGACCCTCTCTGCCGACCCCCAGCGGCGCCTGATCGGCGACGACGAACACGGATGGTCGGAGAACGGCATTTTTAATTTCGAAGGCGGCTGCTATGCGAAGGTCATCCGCATATCTGCCGAACACGAGCCGGAGATCTTCGAGACGACGCGCCGGTTCGGCACCATTCTGGAGAACGTCTGTTACGATCCCATACAGCGGCGCTTGAATCTCGATGACGACGCGCTAACCGAAAACACACGCGCCGCCTATCCCATCACCCACATTCCGAATGCAGAGCGGGACGGGCGCGGCGGCCATCCCAAGAACATCATCATGCTGACTTCCGACGCCTTCGGTGTCATGCCCCCCATCGCTAAATTGACTCCCAACCAGACCATGTACCACTTTATCTCCGGTTACACGGCCAAGCTCGGCGGCACGGAAGCAGGCATGGGAGCCGAGCCGCAAGCCACCTTCAGCGCCTGCTTCGGAGCTCCTTTCATGGTCCTGCATCC
>JALGZU010000684.1 GCA_025774735.1 candidate division LCP-89 bacterium
GATCCCACCTGGCAGACCGCCGGTAATCTGAGCGTCGCAGATCCCGTGAACACCCAGTTAAATCCCTTCCTGCCGATCGATGTCATCATGCATACGAATACCGGTACCTACGCCGGGACACCAACTTCCGGAAGCTGGTCGTTCGATTGGACGGCGCCGGTCAGCGGAGCCGACGTTACCTTTTGGTTTGCCGGTAACGCCGCCAACAATAACGGCTTCAGCACCGGGGATTACATCTATACTGACACGCTGACGGTGTCTGCTGCCACGGCTCCATCCCTGTGGATTACTCTAACGCCACTCGGGAGTACAACCATACCGTCGACGGGCGGCGATTTAGATTATAACATCACGGCAGGAAACGACAGCACCTCGTCAGTCATTCTGGACATCTGGGTGGATGTCACCCTGCCGAACAGCGCAGTCTTCGGTCCGGTTTTGGGCCCCGTGCAGAATTTCAACATGCCGGCTGGATTTTCAGCCGGCCGCGACCGGGTTCTGGCCATTCCCGCGGGCGCCCCTGCAGGGAATTACGTTCTCAACGGGTACCTGGGAGATTACAATCCTCCGAGTTCGGTCATCTATGCCGAGGATCATTTCAACTTCTCGAAAAGCGGGGCGGACGATCTCTCCGAATTGGGCGATTTCCTGCTGGTGGATTCCGGTGAGCCTTTCGACTCTGAAACCACGTTCGACATGGTTCCCAACGAGTTCCACATGATTGGAAATTATCCCAATCCCTTCAACCCGAGCACGGTTCTGGCGTTCAACCTTCCTGCCACGGCCTACGTGAATCTAGCAGTATATGACGTCTCCGGCCGCCAGGTGGCCACCTTGATAAACGGCTGGCGGAACGCGGGCCACCACGACGTTACCTTCGACGCCTCGAATCTCCCCTCCGGGGTCTATCTTTACAGCCTGTCCGCGGGAGAATTCCAGGCCAGCGGGAAAATGATTCTCATGAAGTAGTTGTCGTTGAGTTTCAGGAATCAGAGCGGACAGCGATGTCCGCTTTTTTTTTGGCGCGATTTGAAGCCGGGGTTTTCTTTCGTCTAATTTCCATTTTTCCACTTGATTTTATCATGGCAAATTGGTAACTTCAAGGTCAAAATTCAGAAGCACCACCTCATCAGCCGCACGGCTGACCACAGGCAAACCCCTCATCACTAGGAGATTCGTCGTGAACGAAACCATGAATGAGATGCATCTGCCGGATAATGCTTTCACCGAACTGAAGGAGGGTGAAAAGTATACACCGATGATCCCTGCTGAGACCGGTGTACTGGAAATCACCGGCCGCTCGATTGTTTTCGGTATCGCCATGATCATCCTCTTCGCCGCGGCGGCTTCGTACATCGCCCTGAAACTCGGCCAGGGCATCGAAACGGCCATCCCTATCAGCATTCTGGCCATCGGATTCTCGGCCATGGTCGCCCGCAAGAGCATCCTGATCGAGAATGTCAACATCCTGGCTATTGGCTGCACGTCTGGGATTCTGGTGGGCGGCACCGTGTTCGTCATGCCGGCTATCTTCATGCTGGGCCTGGAGAGAGAGACCTTCCTGGGCACCTTCTTCCAGGTGTTCCTGGTGCCGTTCCTGGGCGCCGTGCTGGGCGTGCTCTTTTTGATCCCCTTCCGACGTTACTTCGTCGCCGATATGCACGGCAAACTGCCTTTCCCCGAAGCCACCGCCACTACCGAAATTCTGGTGACAGGCGAGAAGGGCGGCAAAGCCGCCAAGACGCTCATCTACTCTCTGGGCATCGGCATCGTGCTGGATTATCTCGCCCTGGCGATCCGCACCTGGAGTGACGTCTTCACCACGGCAGCCATTCCGACCATGAATTATCTCACCAATCAGGTCAAAGCCGTCTTCCAGATGAACACCTCGGCGGCGGTTCTTGGTTCTGATTCCAATTGCGGGCAGTCTGAGCCCGGTTTTCGCCGAGCGGTCCTTTTCCGATATCTTCTTCGGCTATACCAATGACCTGGGCATCTTCATTCCCGGCATCCGCAATATCGGCATTGGCGGCATCTTCGCCGCGGGCGTCATTTCGATCTTGAAGATGGCACCCGTCATCAAGCAGGCTCTCGGCCAGGTTGTCACCCAGGTTTTCAAGAAGCACGATGAAGAAGGCGGC
>JALGZU010000136.1 GCA_025774735.1 candidate division LCP-89 bacterium
CAGCGCCGTGGTGAAAAAGTAAGCGCGGCCGTTTTGGAGAGTTGCTGCAGCCGGATCGTCGTAGGTGTTCCAGTAGACGATTTCGATACCGTCCTGCTGATCCGGCCGTTCGATTCCCACGGTGGAGTAGCCGTTATCATCGCCATTTCCATACACTTCAGATATCTGGTTATACTGGAAGAGGATGGGTCCGTCACCTGTGGGCGTGGTGTAGTAAGCAGGATCGTAAAGGACGATCTCGAATGTCTCGACCGGGCTTGGCCATCCAAGATTGGACACCCTCGACCATTCAATGATGTAGGTGTGTTCGGTGGTGTCGTGATAAACGTACACCCGGCCCTCATCCCAGGACGAAAATTTCAAATCATCCCAGAAAGCTGCTATCATCCCGTTGGGCCCCACGCTTGCGGGGATGGGATAGTTGCGGAAATCGGTGAAGGAATTGTTCGCCCAGGTTGAAATCCACCCGTTGCTGCAGATGGTGATCTCATCCGTGTCTTCCCCATAATAGGTGAAGGTGAAGGGCAGCCGAATGTTTACTGATGCATCGTCGTTTTCACCTGGATCGAGTAAGGGTAATTCGTTCCCCGATCCGCCGTAGTCCGGATCGATTTCGATCCAGTTGTAGGTCGGAGCCTGAGAGTAATTCAGGTCGGTGTTGTCGAAACAATAGTACCCGTATTCATCGGGACCCTGTGGATCGACTGTCGTTTTCTCACCGAGAGTTAAGGTGATGGTTTCGGTCTGAGTCACCCCGAGGGAACTGGTGAAGATGACTATCAGGTCGGCCGGGCAGCCCGGAGGCGCATCCTCGGCGGCGGTCAAATTGAAGGGATCGCCCGAGCAGTTGGCGGTCGATCCGACTCCAATGGTGCCGAAACTGGCCTGATCGTCATTCACCGTCACGTAGGAGCTTAGCGAAGAAATCGCAGCCGTCAGGGAGGCCGCTTCTTTGCCGCCATCATTGGTCACCGTCAGGATCATATCGGCGGTTTCTCCCGGGGAGAGCAGCGTATCGCTGCCGGAGGCGATGGCCGTACGGATGGACATATCGTAGGATACTACCTCCAGGTCGATCACCCCGTCCCAGGAGCCCTGATCAGCATCTGTAACCAGATCCAGACGAACCATGTGACCGTGGGGACAATCGCTCGAGATGGTCATGTCTAGATCGTCTGAACTACTCGCAGTTGCCCCGGGGGCAATATTGGAGAAGGTCTCATAATCGTCGCCAAGGGCGGTGAATTCGCTGGAGGTCGTGGCGGTGACGCTGACGCCCGTGGCGGTCGTCGTCGATCCGTAATTCTTGAAGACCAGCGGGATTTCCACCGTCTCCCCGGGATTGATAACGCCATCGCTGTCACCCGAACTGGTGCCGGAATTGTCATCGTCGATTAAGTGATCGAAGTAGCCCACCGCCACGTCCGCCTGAACGATGTCCAGAGAATCGACGATGGGATAGAAGTTCTGCTTGGTGATGGTCACCTTGAGGTTGCCAGCCGTCAGGTCATCGAGCGGTAAGGTTACCTGGCCGCTGGCGTCCGTCAAGCCGACCTCCTGGATTTCACCGTGTTTATAGAAACAGACGATGGCATCTTCCAATGGTCCGACGCTGGTCTCGTTGACCACCAGGCTGAGGACGTTTTCACCCCAGGTGACTGTGGTGGGAACATCGCTCTCCATGTACCGGATAGGGCCGGTAAACAGCTCCAGACCCGGATCGCCCGCCAGTGCATTCCACTCCGAGAAATCTTGAACGGCTCCGGGATCATTGGTCTGATAGGTATTGTAGAGCTCAAGCTTTCCCCGGTTCAGCGCATTTCCGGCCTGGGTGATACCCTCATCGAAGAGGCCGGCGTAGAGACCCATGTCCACGGTGTTGTTGCAGCGCGTGTTAGTGGCTGAGGTGGCTGTACCCACCGAAGCGACCGCCCCTTTCGGCGTTGTCGGAGTCCCCACGCTGACCCAGTGTTCCATGTGCGAATCACCGGAAAATCCACCCGAACTGCAGGTGATGTCCGAGGCGAAGGGAAGCATTCTGCCGTTGTTTAATGCATTAATACTGGAATTGCTCAAACCACCGCCGATCCAACCGCGGAAGTTGTAATAGGTCACACCGTTGTTGACGGCGTTGGACGTGACCGTTGAGCCCGATCCGCCCATCCAGTACCAGAAGGTATCGATCCGGGTGTACTCGTTCCAGATCATACGGGTTTTGATCCAGCGGTTAGTCTGCACGGTGGACAGACCGGACAGGCCCGATCCGGCGACTAAGACGGACTGGTGGTACCAGTCGTGGTTTGTCGTGTAGGGAATCTTCTCGTAGAAGAGAACCTTATTGACCATCACGGCGGTTTCGTAGAGGTTTTCCGCAGGCAGACGCCCGACGGCGACGTCGGCCAAAATATCACCGCCATCAAGCTGCGAATAAGGATGGTCGATGTCATAGTAATTGTAGGCCGGCACCTCCAGTTCGCCGGAAGAATCGCCCCACAATAGAACGAATTCGGGGGGAATGCCCCAGTTGTCGTAGGCATCCTGGATAATGTTCTTGACCGTCGTCGTGCTGGCTCCCGGCGCAAAGGTTTCGGTGACAACTGTATGACCCTTGCGAATCTTCCAATCCACAAACGGTCCCAGATCGTTCAACAACGTCGCGTTATTTTCACAGATCAGCAGGTAAGATCCCATGGGCACTACGTCCAGATCCAGTTCGTCCAGGTTCAGCACCATACCGCTCATCAACTTCTTCCATGAGCGGGAAATGGGGCGCATGGGACGTGAGGGTACATTGCGCATATCGGTGCCTTCGAAGTGAACGGTAACGCGATACCGGTGAGCGATCTGCAGGTCACCCGTGACCGCATTGTATCGAACCGGATTCGTCTGGATGGGAATCAAACGAATGCCCCTCATCAGCGCCGGGCTGCCCGCTTTAACTTCCGTGTCGGGATAGAGAGCATCCCGGGAATAAGCAGTCATGTCTAAGACAGCGGGTTCGGCGGAAACGCTCGCTTCATCCGGTTCGGAACTCTGAGCCGGCATCAATTCGATATCCTTCAACGTTGTGGACTCGAGAAGTTCAAATTCAACTCGCACACCGGTTCTCGCCGGAATCGCAAGCAGGCGGGAGAAATGGGGTACGTCCGGGTAACCTAGATCGACGCTGCTTCCCCCACCGGGAATCGTCACCCGGTCCCAGCGGCGCCCTTCAAGCGTCGCCTCAGAGAGTTCGATATACGGGAGGCGTACCTCAAATTGGATCGTTTTCTCATCATGTTCTATGAGTACAACCTCCGGCCGGTCACCATCAAGGTCGCTACGTAGTGGTACCACATCAGCGTAGGTCAGACTGAATCCCATCGCTAACAATCCGATCAAAATCGGGATTCGCATTGCATTCATTCGTATTCTCCTAAATGCTCAGTTGCGGTTAAGCCCTTCTCATTTTTTCGTATTAATCCGCAATTAATATACCAATAAGAAGAGTCACTTCTTACAACTCTTTTCTGGAATTCCAATACTTCTTTACTGCATGCCGGTTCATCGCTGCGCAAGGGATGCACTCACCTTCACTGCGCACCAATCCGGTTACTATAAAATACATATTTTTTTGCGATAATGCAAGAAGATTTTTTTTGAAAAGTATTTTTTCAAAATTCAATCAAACATTTTTTTACTCAAATCGGTAAGGATAATGTAAAAAAGGCGGTTTACACCAACTGAGGAGATCGAGCCACAAACTAGCAAAAGCATGATCAAGTATTTAAGGATCATTTCTTTAATTATTCTCTTGTGTCGAGGCCGAAATGTTTATAAATTAAGTAATATCTTTTCCCTGTTCAAGAATACAATTTTTTTCAACCAAAAACAGTTCCAATATTTATAATTACAAACAGGACGGTGTGACCTCTCACGCATCTGGAACTTTCCTCGTAATATATTAAATGAGGTGCGAGCACCAAAAAGCGCTTCTATATTCGCAGCACAGGCTTGATTCGATGGGGAGGAGATGGCACGAATGAAATACTTGATCATCACAGACTACCTGGATTTTGTCGGCGGCGGCTTTGAACCGCTGGGTATCCTGTACATTGCTTCGGCGGTGCAGGCGGCCGGACATGAAGTGCGCATGGTCCCGGACAACTACGAGACGTGCGCTGCTGTCATGGCCGATTGGAAACCGGATTTTGCCGCGTATTGCCTTTTCACCGGGTATCACAAGCGCTTGTTAGAGTTTAATCAACGACTGAAAGAGAGTTTCGATTTCATCTCGGTCTTCGGAGGGCCGCACGCCACATTTTTCCCCGAGATCATTCACGAAGAGGGAGTGGATTTGGTCTGCCGCGGCGAAGGTGAATGGGCGATGGTGGAGATGATGGACCGGGTCAACCGGGGTGAAGATTACCACGACGTCAGGAACTTCTGGGTGAAGACCGACGGACAGGTTTTTGAGAATCCGGTTCGACCCCTCGAACCGGAGATCGAGAAATTCCCCTTCCCGGCTCACGAAATGTTCTATCAATTCCCCGAGACGCAAAATAACCGGATCCGTGTTTTGATGACGGCCAGAGGCTGCCCCTATTCCTGCACGTACTGCTATAATTATAAAATTAAGGAATTGTACAAGGATTGCGGTGTACCCCTATTACGCCACCGCCGGGTAGACGGAGTCATCGAAGAGATTCGTCGTATTCAAGCGAGTTATCCCATCGAACTGATTTACTTCGGTACTGACTGCTTTACGGCGAGCGAAAAATGGGTTCTAGAATTCAGCGAAAAATACAGCAGGGAATTGCGCATCCCTTTCACCGCTTCGACCCGCCCTGAAACCGCCACTCCGGCCGCATGCGCCGCCCTGAAAGAGGCCGGTTGCGTTAGCATGTACATGGGAATCGAATCAGGTAATGAGGGGCTTCGCAGGAGTATCCTGAACCGAAAGATGACGAACGAAAAAATCATCGAGGCAGCAAACACCATCCATAAGGCGAACCTTAAGCTCTATACGTTCAACATGATCGGCTACCCCGGGGAAACGTTGGATCAAGGTCTCGATACGATGAAGATCAACATCAAGACAAAGACCGACTATACGTGGGTGTCCATCTTTCAGCCCTATCCGAGAACCAAACTGGGCGAATATGCTGTAGAGAACGGTTACTTTGATGGGAATTATGACAAGTTGCCCGCAAGCTGGTATAGAAAATCCTCTCTTAAAAATCCGCAGCGGAAAGAAATGCAAAGGCTGAGGCCATTGATCTCTCTGGGGGTGGAATTCCCCTGGCTTACCTGGCTAATCAGAGGATTGGTCAAACTGCCGTTGGATGGATTTTACCACCTGATCTGGAAGATCCACAAGGCGTACTGCTACCGCTACCGGGTTATGCCGGTGAAGTTATCCAAGAAGGAAATCATAAAATTAGGGTGGGCATATCTCTTTGACACTTCATCATAACGGAGTTCCGGATCCAATGGTGACTCCCTGAAAAACTGATAAAAAAGAAATCACCACTTACTTTTCCCCAGGTCAAGAAAGTCCTCGATAGATCCCCAACAACTTCTCGCCCTCTTTATCCCAATTAAATCTCTCACGGACCAGAGTGTAGGCATTTCTACTGAAAGTCCGCAACATGTCCGCATCCCCGGCAAGCCTCTCCACCGCATCAGCCAGGGATTTCGGCGAGGTTAAATTCGCCGTGATACCGCACGCGTTTTCGGCGATAAAACTCTGCCAGAGCGGGAAATCTGAGGCGATGCAGGGCAGACCGTAGATCATATAATCGAAGAATTTGGTCGCCAGAGATCTCTCGAAATTGGGGTGCGGCTGCAGGGGAATTAAACCGAGATGCGCCTTCTTCATGAGTGGATTCATAGCGGTGAAATCGAGATAGCCGTGCAGCCGGATCCTGCCTCCTGAATTGGCCGCCCGCTTTCGCAGGGTATTTTCGAGTGATGCCGGACGCGTCTGGCCGACCAGGTCCAACGAGATGCCAGGGTACTTCTCCATGAGGCTCTGCACGGCATCCACAAGAACGACGGCTCCACGACTTTCCGTTATCGAGCCGACGTAGAGTAAATGCAGCTCCACCCGGGGATCGAAATCCGCATAACGGTCAGGGAAGGAGACGTCCGGCTTCGGGATCAAAGCGTAGTTTCTGATTAGATGAACGTTATCCCGTTTCGGGAAGAGAGCGCCGTAACTCTCTTCAGCCAGTATGACTTGGTCGTAAATCGTTGGCGTCGTGGTCAGAAGTTTCCCGAAAAAGGCCGCGCTCATCCTTCGGATTGGCCGGGGGATCCACTCCCGGCCGCCGATGGCGGCGTAAGGGTGTTCGTGGACATCGCAGACCATGCATTTGTTCCCCACCAGCGCGCAGGGCAGTAACACCAGAGCCAATTCAGGGTCATGAAAGTGGATGACGTCCGCCCCGGACTTCAGAATTTCCACATAGGCTTTCCACCAGAGCTTCACTCGGTCGAAACGGGACCTCCACACCCCCAACGGTTGAACCATCACCCCGTTCACTCTCCGGACCGGACCATCATCGACGGCGGCCAGTGTGACGTCGTGTTCCCCGGCCAGGCTGCAGGCTTCCTTGTGGAAGATACGGGGGTCGTTCCAGCGGTGAACGGTGGATAAGATCAGAATTTTCATGGTCAGTGAAGTGACAATTCCGGAGCGCCGCCGCGCTTCAGTTCGCTCGATTCCCACGATCGCTGCAGCAACAGGGTCAGCTCCTTCGAAGATATCCGGTCTGGATTGAGTGGATGAGCACCGGCTTTGATAAACCGGATTTCCGCCACAGTCCACTCCGAACCGTTATCCAGTACATAAAGCGGTATCCCCAGCTTCAACGTAATCTTGCCGGTGCTACTCGTTCCGCCACGGGTGCCGGGCTCCACCAGTACAACCCCGCGCGATAAAGCCGCGATTAAACGGTTGCGCTGCAGGGCATTGCCGAGCGTCCAACCCTGCTCGGGAGCAAACTCGGAAAGCAGCAGAACTCTGCCCTCCTCCAGATGATGAACCAGTTCCCTGCGGAAATTCGGCTTGTATATGCCGGTGGGTAGGACGATGATAGTCCCCGGACCTTCCCGGATGGCGCACAGGTGCGCCGCCTCGTCCGAACCGCGCGCTCCCCCGGATACGACCACCCAGCGATCCGATGCCGCGTTTTCGCATAACTTCGATATCGCGGCCAGGCTCATGTCGCCGGCCTGGCGGGATCCGCTTAGCCCCAGAGCGGGCCGCTGCAAGAGTTCGGTGTTGCCCCAGGCGAAGAGCATCAGAGGAGCCGATGTGCCCAGGATCGTTAAAGCGTGCCTCGGAAAACGAGAATCACCCGGCAAAAGAGTTTCGATGCCCATCTCGGCACACTGGCGCAGATCCTCCTCTGCGTCGGATTCCAGATTCCTCAGCGCCTGAACCTGTTCCTTCGTCAAATGAAGATCGTGATGCAGACACTCATC
>JALGZU010000137.1 GCA_025774735.1 candidate division LCP-89 bacterium
CTGATGGAGACGCCGTAGAGCTGGCTGATGTCCCATAACGTGTCACCGCGCTGTACGACGTGCACCTGTGGAGTGGTTTTCAGGGATTCGGGCGGCATGGGCCCCACAGTCGCAAACAGCTCTGGGGATTTGGCGGGCTTCTTCGTCCAGACGGTCAATTTCTGGCCGGGATAGATAAAACGTTTGCCCCAGAGTCCGTTCCAATTTTTCAAGTCAGCGATGCGCACGCCGAATTTCTGAGCAATATCCGACAGCGTGTCGCCTTTGCGCACCCGGTAGGTGCTCTTCTCCCGCCCATCAGGAATGACGACGGACCGGGAGCTGGGTTTAGACGCGTAGTTCCGGGATGAGGAAGCGGGCGCATTGCCGATGGGGATCAGCAGATATCGCCCCGCGCGGATCCGGTTGGGTGATTTCAGATTGTTGGCCGGGATCTCCATGATCGAGCGCATACTGACGCCGTATTTTGCCGCAATCGTGGAAAGCGCTTCCCCCCGGCGGATGCGGTGGCGAATCCATTCGGTCCGTTCCAGGCGCGGAGCATGGGCGATCTTCTCCGAAAAAGTCTCACCGGTTCCCAGAGGAATCAGGACGGGGAAGTTCTTCCCGCTGGGCGGCGTGCAGCCCCGTTTCAGAGCCGGATTCAGAAGTTTGATCTTGGCTTCGGTCGTGCTGGCGCATTTAGCGATATCCTTCAGGCCGACGCAGCCGTCCACATAAGCCGTCTCGCTTTCGGGTATGGAGGATGGCTTCAAATCGATGGAATCGAAGCCGTACTTGCCGGGATCCTGACAGATAATGCGGGCCGCGAGGTAAGAAGGGACGTACTCCCTCGTCTGCCGCGGCAGGTATCTGCGGATGCCCCAGAAATCCTTCTTCCCACTCCGCCGCATGGCCCGGCGGACGCGTCCTTCCCCGCTGTTATACGCCGCGAAGGCCAGGTACCAGTCACCGAACTCGTCGTAGAGCTTTTTCAGATAGGCGCCGGCCGCCCGGGTCGATTTTTCGGGATCCCGCCGCTCGTCGTACCAGTAATCAACTTCCAAATCATAGATGCGCGCTGTCGACGAGATGAACTGCCACGGTCCGGAAGCGTGTGCCCTCGAATAGGCTCTCGTGCTGAATCCGCTCTCGATCATGGACAAATAGACGAGCTCCTCGGGTAAACCCTCTTCCCTGAGCAGGACGGTGTAATAGGGGATCGCTTCACCGGCTCGACTCAGCCACTTGGTGAAAACCTTGCGCCCTTTGGTCTGGTAAAACTTGAGCACCCGTTCCACGTAGGAGTTGACCACCAGCGGTACATCCGGGTAGAGCTGGAGGTAGATCAGGCTGTCCACCTGGGTCGGTTCTCCCTCGGTGGGGAGCACCCGGCTGATCAACTCACCCGGGGTTGCGATCGAATCTCCCAGGAATTCGGAGAGACTGATGTACACGGTCGATGGGGAACTCTCCTCCGGCAGTTCCGGCAATTTGTCCAGGAAGGCGGCGTAATCTTCGATCAACTGCCAGCGCAGCCACTCCAGCTCCTCACCCATAATTGAGAGACTGTCCGTCCTCAAAGACGTCATCGAGATGATGGCATTTTCGAAGAGACTCTGAGCGGCCGGGCAGTTGCCGGTTGCCGCGCTGTCGAGGGCGTCCTGGTGCAATCCGAGAGCTTCTTCGAGTTGCATTTCGGAAGATGAGTAGAAGCCGTTGTTCACATCGGGTTCGACAGCAGTCGCCTCAGCGTTGACGGCCGGAGTCTCATCGGGTTTCGTACGCAGGGAAAAATTTTCGAGGACGGTACAACCCGACAGAGTCATTCCCAGGAGCAGCAGGAGTAATCGTTTCATTGTCTCACGTGTCAGATCAAAGGGTAACAGGTAAAATAGCAAATTCGTTTTCAATTTGCAAGCTAAATTAGCGCGTTTATTGCGTGTAAGTCGTCTACTTCAGCGGGTGTGGCAGAACAGTCGAATTGGAAATAAATGCAATAAGCGTGACACAACAAGTTTTCCAACGTTCGGTAGTGATCCGGAAGTTACCAGAAGCGGCGCGAATCGTTCAGTCAAACCGGTGCCTCGAGGCTTGCGATTTAAAAATAGTTTTGCTATTATTAAGAGATACGGCATGATCCGCTTAATATCAGGAATTTTATGCGCAGAATACGGTTGATTGCTCTGATCACTGGATGGATCTTTGGGATGATACTCTCCGGTTGCGGAAGAGAGACGGGCGAAGTTACGCATGTCATTTACAGCGGTTATGTGGCCGGCTATCTCGATCCTTGCCCCTGCCCCGAAGGCCGGGTCGGAGGTCTCTCCAGGTTCGCCCGGGCGGTGCAGGACAGCCTGCAGCGGTGGAAGCGGGAAGCACTCCTGATCGATGCCGGCGAATGGGCCGATCCCTACGTCCTGCCCGGCGATTTAAAGAACGGGGCTATCCTCGAGGCGTTCACCGTTTTGGACTACGACGCCATCAACGTGTGCGGCAGAGATCTGATTGCGGGCAGGGAGGTGCTGCTTCAAGCCGCTCAGGTTCAGGGTCTGCCTTTCATCTCCGCCAACCTGGTCGATACACAGGCCGGTGAGAAGCTGTTTCCTCCCTGGATCATAAGAGATATCGGGGGGATAAACGTGGCAGTCATCGGCCTCGGAGACAACCGACCCGAAGACCTGCACCGGGCGGGATTGGGGCACCTGGAATATCTGGATTACGAAGAGGCTTTGACGCAGGCGCTGGCCGAGATCGGGGAGAAGTGTGACTTTATCATCCTGCTCTGCGATTTCAGCGCCCGCATCGCCCGGGGTCTGGGTGTCAAATTTCCCGCCATCTCCGTCATTATTTCCAGCAGGGATCTTCTCCCTACCAGGAATCTCAACCGCTCCGGACCGGCCTACGTTCTGGGTTCCAGCCGCCGGGGAGTGCGTCTGACTTCCTTCAGCTTGATCCGTCCGCAACCGGACAGTCTGGCCTGCCGCTTCAGCGAGCAACTGCTCCGGGACGATGCTCCCACGCACCCTCAAATCGAGCAGATTATCAGCAAGTATAAAGCCGCTACAGCCGTGCTCGAGCGGAAGGCGGGCGCGTCACGCTGATCCCTGAGATTCCTCTTGCCTTTTGCCCAACTAATTTTTATATTTGGCGGTATATATATAAATATTTTGAAGATGGCACAAAGATAGAAGGAGTAAGATCATGGAACTGTTTGAGGGCATCAACCGGCCCGCTGACCCGGCCAATAAGACCGACCTTGAGAAGAAGCACATCTCCACCATCGAGGTTCCGGCATCGGTCAAAGCCGGCGAGCCGTTCGACGTGACGATCACTGTGGGAAAAGAACTGGCTCACCCCAACGAAGGCGGCCACTTTATCCAGTGGGTCGAGCTCTACTACAATGACGTTCTCATCGGACGCACCGAACTGATCCCCACAATCTACGAGATGCCGCTGACAATGCGGATTAAACTGAGCAAGTCCTGCACCCTGCGTGCCTTGGCACGCTGCAACCTGCACGGCATCTGGGAAGGCACCGCCGAACTGGGCGTCGAGTAAGAATTCGTTGAAATATGAGCCCCGGTTTTTCCGGGGCTCTTTTATAAATATACCACCACTATCTATTCGCTAAATTAGGAATTGACTCAATAGCACGGGGGGAGGTATGATTCGAAATAGTCTTAACTTCGCCCTATTGCTCACCATAGTTGTTTTCGTATTTTCACCTTTTAAATTTGCACAATCGTCGAATGGGTCCACACTACTCTTTCTCACGATATCGCCCAGCGTGCGCGCGAATGGCATGGGGGAATCGCTGGTGGCGGTGGTCGATCCTTCACTGACTTATTTCAATCCGGCAATACTCGGCGTTTATCACCTTAAGGACTTAGGTTCGGTCGGGTGGAGCCATGCGAATTGGTGGCCTGGGTTGAACCAATCGGATGATGAGGTGGGACAATTCTATGCGAATCTCGGTTTCAATTTCCGCCTGTTGAAGAGGGATCGTCCCTACAATGCATCATTTGGAGTCCAATACCGCGAACACAAGTTAGACTACGGCTGGACTGAGGACCGGGATCAAAACAATATGCCAACCTGGCAGGGTAACACCTGGGATGCAAACCGCGCTGTAGTCGTCGGATTGGGCTTCGAATACGGCTTCGAATTCGGTCTGGGAGTCTCCGTCGGGAGGGTGTTCAGGTATTTCTATCCTGAACTCAAAACGTACAGCTATGATGTAGGAGTGCTGGTTCGTGCACCGATCATTGCCATGATCGAGAAATATCGATGGGGAAAGGTCGGACAGACATTCTCTCCGTTCTCTCTCGAAATAACACCTTCTTTCGGTTATGCTCGCTCGAATGAAGGTAATGATGTCGAATATGTCACCTTCAGCGGAGAAACGGTGGGCGATCCTCTTCCTACTCTGGACCGCTATGGATTGGACTTTGATTTCAAACTTGAATATCAATCGTTCGACCTCTTTGAAACCCGCGTGACGAGATCCTGGACTCACCACAAGGTGTTGACCGGTTATTCAGGCCAGGCCTATAAAGAAGAAGGATGGGGAGTTGAACTGTCATTATTAGATGCCTTCATCGTACGAACTGGTATTTACGAGACCAATTCGACGGATGTCAAGCGGCACACGCGCGGATATACCCTGCAATCGAGAGGCTTGACCGCTGCCATCAGTGAGCTTTATTTCAGGCGGGATCAACGTGATGCTTCCATGATCAGGTATTTACTGACCCATCTGAATCTGGGTTACCATTATTCGAAATGGAGCGCTTCCAACTCCGTGTTCGATCATACTGAATTTTATGGCTTCAGTTTTGTCTTCTGAAAGCTGATATAGATTCGAGGTTCCCCTGCAGCCTATCGACTGGATCATCGTCGCTGTTTACCTGATCGCCGCTCTTGCGGTGGGGTATCTCTTCGCCCGTCGCTCGGGTTCCTCTACGGAAGAGTACTTTCTCACCGGGCGCTCCCTCCCCTGGTGGATCGCCGGTACCTCCATGGTCGCCACCACATTCGCCGCCGATACGCCTTTAGCCATCACCGAACTGGTGCGGTCCGATGGGATCTGGCGCAACTGGTGGTGGTGGAGCCTCGCCCTGGGGGGGCTGCTGGGAGTCTTCTTCTTCTCCCGCCTCTGGCGGCGGGCCCGCGTGGTCACCGATAACGAACTGATCGAGCTGCGCTACAGCGGCCGCCCCGCTTCCTTCCTGCGGGGGTTCAAGGCGCTCTACTTCGCTCTCCTCTACAATTTCATCGTAATGGGTTGGGTCATCAACGGCATGTCCGCGGTGGCTTCCGTGACCCTGAACGTCGGGCGCGGCTGGGCGGTCTGGGGCTGCGTCACCATTGCCCTGATCTACTCCACCGTGTCGGGCCTCTGGGGGGTGGTGATCACTGACTTCTTCCAGTTCGCTCTGGCTATGGGCGGAGCTATCGTTCTGGCGGTGCTGGCAGTAAGGCAATTCGGCAGCATGGAGAACCTGTTGGAACAGGTCCGGGCAACTCCCGGGTATCAGGCCGACACGCTGAGCTTTCTCCCCGGCATCAC
This sequence comes from candidate division LCP-89 bacterium, assembly GCA_025774735.1. Next base: position 5,552 of record JALGZU010000137.1, read on the forward strand.
CAACGGGTCGGAAAGCTTCCTGAACACGAATCTCTTCACCTTCCTGATCTTCGTCGGGGTGATGTGGTGGGCTTCCCACAACGCCGACGGTGGCGGCTACATCATCCAGAGGATGTCTTCCTGCAAGAACGAGCGTCACGCCCTCCTGGCCACGCTCTGGTTCAATCTCTGTAATTACGCCTTTCGGGTCTGGCCCTGGGTGATCGTAGCCGTTGTCTCCATGGTGATGTTCCCATCACTTTTAAACGATCCGCTGGGGGACAAGGCCGGCTACCCGAAGGTCATGGTCTTTGTCTGTGGGCCCGGGATCCTGGGGCTTCTGATTACCAGTTTCCTGGCCGCCTTCATGTCCACCATCTCGACGCACTTGAACTGGGGCGCATCGTACCTGCTGAACGACGTCTACCGCCGCTTCATCCACCGCGATGCTTCGGAAAATCACTACGTCTGGGTTTCCCGCTTCGCCACGGTCCTGGTGATGGGCGGCGCTGCCCTCACAGCCCTCTTCATGGGCTCCATCGCGCGAGCCTGGGAATTCATCTGGGCGATGGGGTGCGGCATCGGTCCGGTGCTGATTCTACGCTGGTTCTGGTGGCGCATCAACGCCTGGTCGGAGATCGCCGCGCTGGCGTCTTCGATCCTGGTGACGGTTACTCTGGAGGTGATCGCCTTTATCCAGGCCCTGAAGGCCGGAGCCGACTACGCCCTCTTCTCGACCGCGCCGGTTCTTTTCGGACTACAACTCGGCATTCAGCACAAAGCCCTGATCATCGTACCCGTCTCTATCCTGTCCTGGATCAGCGTGACTCTGCTCACCCAACCGGTGCCGCAGGAGAAACTGAGCCAATTTTACCAGCGCGTTCGCCCCGGCGGCGTCTGGCCGCATGCCTGGAAAGAGCGCTGGGGGAGTACTTCGCTGACGGCACATCTGCTCAACTGGTTCCTCGGCGTGGTGTTGATCTACGGAACGACCTTCGGCATCGGGGCTCTCATTTTCGGGAATCACCGGGACGGTTTTCTGCTGGTAGCGGCGGCGCTCGCGGCCGGGTTGTGGGTGCTGCGCCGCTCTGCCGGCAGCGAAACAGTTACCCAGTCCCTGGTTAAATAAAACCTGAACAACCGCTAAATTTGGATTCTCGTGAACCATGTATAGACTGATCAGCATCCTCGGCATGGCAGCCCTCCTGGGCATCGCCTTCCTGCTCTCCAACAACCGCAGCAAAATCAAGATGCGCACCGTCCTGGTGGGGCTGGGGCTGCAGTTCTCGCTGGGCGTAATCCTGCTCTGGTGGCGATCCGGTGCGAATGCCTTCCGCTGGCTCTCCGAACAGGTCTACTCCTTCTTGAAACTCTCCCAGGTCGGGATCAACTTCCTCTTCGGCGAATTGGGAAAGCCCGAAAACTACGTCACCTACGGCACCCAGCTTGCCATGATCATCGCCGGGACGATCATCTTTTTCAGCGCCTTCATGGCTATACTCTACTATTTTGGAGTCATGCAGTTTCTCGTCGATAAGATGGCCAGATTCATGCGCTGGGCGATGCGCGTTTCGGGAACCGAATCGCTCTCCTGTTCGGCCAACGTTTTCGTCGGCATGACCGAGGCACCGCTGCTGATCCGACCCTTCCTCGATGCCATGACGATGTCTGAACTCCATGCCATCATGGTGGGGGGATTTGCCACCATCGCCGGGAGTATGCTGTTTACCTACATGAGCCTTGGTATCCCCGCGCCGCACTTGATCGCCGCCTCGGTGATGTCGGCGCCCGCCGCCCTGGTCGTCGCCAAGATCATGTTCCCGGAGACCGAGCATTCCCAGACCGCCGGTGACGCCAAAGTCCCCCGCATAAAACTGTACGAAAACGTCCTCGACGCCATCACCAAAGGCACGACCGATGGCATGAAATTGACCGTCAATGTCATCGCCATGCTCATCAGTTTCCTGGCGCTGCTGGCTCTGGCGAACGTCATCCTGGGCTGGTTCGACGGCTTGATTGACGGCAAAATCCTGAAAGGTGAGTTCGTCGAAGAGATGGGCTACCGCGGCATCTTCCCGGCCAATCTGAAGATCTTCTTCGGCATGATCTTTTCACCCCTTGCATTCCTGATGGGAGTTCCCTGGAGTGAAGCTGGCACGGTGGGGAATCTCCTGGGGATGAAAATCGCCGCCAATGAATTCGTCAGTTACCTGAAACTGTCGCAATTGATCGCCGACGGGCAGCTCAGCGAACGTTCCATAACCATCGCCACCTATGCTCTCTGCGGCTTTGCCAACTTCGGCTCCATAGGCATCCAGATCGGAGGCATCGGGGCGCTGGCGCCGGGACGGAGGTCGGATCTGGCCAAACTTGGCCTGAAGGCAATGATCGGCGGCGCCCTGGCGTCCTGGATGACGGCCACGGTGGCGGGACTTCTCATCTAAACATTTGTAATGTCAACGGAAGCTCATTTTAACCGGGATCAGGTATAGTAAATGACTACAGAAAACAGTAATCAGGTGCCATCTGAAGAGTTGATCCGCTCCATGCCCAAGGTCGATCTGCACTGTCACCTGGATGGATCATTGCGGCCGGAGACCCTGTGGGAATTGGCCCAGGAACGGAAACACAAATTACCTGCTAGATCCGCGAGTGAGCTCAAGAAGTACTTCGAGGTGAAAAAGCCCTTTAAGAGCCTCGAAGAGTACCTAGAACGGTTCAACACCATCCTGCCGATCCTGCAGGATGCAGAAGCCCTGCAGCGCGCGTCTTATGAGCTGGCTCTGGACGCGGCAGCGGAAGGCGTCCTCTATCTGGAGGTACGCTATTCTCCCGTTCTGCACACGAAAGGCGGCCTGAAACTGACTAGGGTTATGGATGCCGTGCTCGATGGGCTGCGGCAGGCTGAAAAAGAGGCGGACGTTAAAACCGGGGTGATCGTCTGCGGCATCCGCAACATCTCACCGGAAACTTCCCTGACCCTGGCGGAACTGACCGCGGCCTACAAACACCAGGGCGTGGTCGGCTTCGATCTGGCGGGGGCTGAAGACCATTTCCCCGCCAAGGATCACAGTGAAGCCTTCTATTTGATCCGCAAGAACAACATCAATTGCACCGTGCACGCCGGGGAGGCGTACGGACCCGATTCCATCCGCCAGGCGCTGCACGATCTGAATACGCACCGCATCGGTCATGGAACCAGACTTAAGGAGGACGGAGATCTTTTAAACTATGTCAATGATCACCGCATCCCTCTGGAAATCTGCATCTCCTCGAACCTGCACGTCGGCGCCGTCAGTTCCCTGCAAACCCATCCCGTCCGCCTGTATTATGATTACGGCCTGCGGGTGACTCTGAACACCGATAACCGGCTGATTTCCAATACGACCGTCACCAACGAGTATTTGATTGCTTGTCGTACCTTCGGATTCACCGAAGATGACTTGAAAAATATCATTGTCATGGGCTTCAAGAGCAGTTTTATGCCCTATAAATCCAAGGTAAAACTGTTCCAACGCA
>JALGZU010000138.1 GCA_025774735.1 candidate division LCP-89 bacterium
GTTACCCATCTTTTAACCGTCTGGTGCGACGTCACCCTGCCCAACGGATCGACCTATGGGCCGGTATTGGGTCCCGTCGATCTCTCCCTGGATTCCGGCGCATCTCTCAACCGCGACAGAATCCAGACGGTGCCCGAAAACGCCCCGGAAGGTCAATACATCTACAACGCCTACGTGGGAATATACCCGTCCCCCGCCTGGTCCGCTGATACCTTTTTGTTTGAAAAACTGTCCACGGGTGATGGATTGACGGTAGAGGGATGGAACAACGATGGTCGTCCATTTGATGCCGATGCCACGGTATCGACGAAATCGTCGGAAGATTTCATCACCTGTAATGTTTACCCAAATCCTTTTAATGCGTCGATCACGCTCAGCTTCGTCGTTCCCGAAGTAGGAGAAGTCACCCTGACGGTTTACGATATTGCCGGGCGTTCGGTCGCTGAAATAATTAATGGCTGGTGCGAAGTGGGATTACACCAGGTCACATTCGACGGTTTTGACCTCGCTTCGGGCCTCTACATCTACCACCTACGTGCGGAGGCGTTTACGGCGACCGGCAAGATGATGCTGGTGAAGTGAGATAAACGGGGCCAGAAGATCTGTGAGTCGTGGAATCTCTTCATATATCAGCACAAAATAATAAAAAAATCGTGGGAAAAAATATTTTACTTGACTTTTCAAATAAAATAATGTATATTCCCTCATAATGAAACAGTTTTTATAATGTCATTTCTTTACAGTCATCCATCCCTGATTCCGTAAAAGCAAAAAGTCCCGCACATTAAGTAGTGGAGGGCGTATGATGAAGGCATTAGCGGCATTTATGATGGCACTCCTAATCCTGGGGGGGTTTTACTTTATCCCCTCCGGCGAAGCAGGCAGCGAGCCATCCGATTCCCCCCTGTTCGCAATATCTCTGGAAGAATCGAAGAATCTCATTTCGAATGTGGAAAGCGCAAGCCCGGTCACAGATCAGAGGAACAATGGCGGGAGCGATTTTATCACCTGTGAAGTTACCTGTGGACCCACCTGTAATCAAGTAACCTGCGGCCTCACCTGCGTGGCGACCTGCGAAGCCACCTGCACCAACACCTGCTCGCAGCCGACCTGCGGTCCGACCTGCGTTGCCACTTGCGAAGAGACGTGCGCCAACACCTGCAGCCAACTGACCTGCGCGGCGACCTGCGTGGTAACCTGCTCCTACACCTGCAGTACCACGCCAATTATCATGTTTTCTTTCTCTGCATATTCAGGGTGCGACCACGTTGTCCTCAATTGGACCACTGTCAGCGAATTCGATACCTACGGCTTCGTCATCCGGCGTTCCACCGATCCCGGCGGAGAATTCATCGAAATCGCAGAGGTACTTAGCCAATCCACCGGCACAGGCACGGCTCAATATGCGTGCTCCGATTACGGCGTCCAACCGGGAATCACCTATTACTACACCCTGTCGGAGGTCAAGCTATCCGGCGGAGAGGAGCTGTATTCAGACATGGTCAGCGTAAAGGTCGTAATGGCGGCGACCTTCCGGCTGTTGCAGAACTACCCCAATCCCTTCAATCCAACCACCACGATCGGCTTCGAACTGCCCGCTCCGTCAAAAACGGTTCTGGCGGTCTACGACGTCAACGGTCAGAGGGTGGCGACCCTGGTAGACGGTTGGTGTGAAGCCGGATTACACCAGGTAAATTTTGATGGTTCGGATTTGGCGTCGGGTCTTTACATCTACCGCCTGCAGGCCGGGGAGTTTACGGCGACAGGCAAGATGATGCTGGTGAAGTGAGCTAGACATGGCAGAAAGATCAAGGGCGGCTTAACCAGCCGCCCTTTTCTATATCGCATAAAAAGTATTTCTCAAAGTGGGTTCCGCTTCAGGTCCTCCACCACGTCGCTCAGCGTCTCGAAGGGCACCGTCTCGAGCCCCTCTCTGCGCAGATGTTCGAGCAGGGTTCCCTTGGCATACCTCCGCTGAGCCGCTTCCGCCGGGCAGTGATCGGTCAGCCCGTCCCCGATGTAAACCGTCTTCGCCCCGCGCTTGACCGCCTCCTCGACGTGCCAGCGCTTGCAGTGGTTGCAGTGATCCCTGATGTGCGGAAATTCAGCCGGGATGACTTCGATGCCGCCCTCCGCGTCGCGGCGATGGTCGTTGGCGTAGAGAGGAATTTCGCCGTAGCCCCAATTCCTCCACAGGGCTCCCGAAAAACGGATCAAGCCCCCGGAGAGCACGGTCATGGGCCAGTTCATACCTCGGAGAAAGGTGACTAAGTTCTCCAATCCTACCGCCGGTCTGATCTCCTCATCGAGCGTCGCCATCAGCTCTTCATCCGAAACCTTTAAAAGCGCCAGTTCCGCCCGCAGACCCTCTTTCTCCTCGATTTCTCCGCGCAGCATGCGTTCTTCCACGGCGTACCAGTCGGACTGAGCGTATCGGTCCAGCAAAACAACCAGGGTATCCCGGTCGGTCAGGGTGCCGTCGAAATCGCAGAAGATTTCAATCATGCTGATGCTGGGGGAGGCTTTTGGGGAGGTAATCTCCGGGCTTCAGGTAGGCTGACACGACGTTCAGCTTCACTTCTTCCAGGATGCCGCCAAGTTGGAAAGAGAACAGGGGGGAACCGGTGTGGCTGTGTACCCTGCGTCCGACCTTGGCTCCGGAAGCATCGATGCCGCGGCGGGCTTGAGAGGGATCGCCGCCGAGCTTCAAGGCTCTCTCGAAACAGTCGCGCGCTTCGGCTTCGATGTCGCTGCGGTTATCCTGGATGAAGTCCGGCTCGAGGTCCTTTTCCATGAAAGCCAGTATCGCCTCGCCCAGGGTGTTCCAGGTTTTCGCATCGGTGGCGTCGATCTGCATGGAGCGCACCAGGCAGGCGAGAGCCTCCTTCACCTTCCCGCGACGCAGAAAAACATCGCCCCGGCGCCGCCAGACGCTGGCGTAGCGGCCATCCAGCCGCAGAGCCGATTCGTAGGCGAAGGTGGCGCCCTCAAAATCTTCAGCTGCCAGCATCTTATCCCCGATGCCGACTAGTTCATAGATCCGTTCCCGCGAGTCGAATCGTAAAGCCGTTTCCGAGGACGAATCCCGGGTCTCAGAGCGCCGCTTGAACCACTTCCACATGGTGACTTTCCGTAGATGATATTAAATAATACAAAGAGAGAACGCCTGATTCAAGCCGAAAATGGGATATTACCCGAAACGAGCGCGATTCCAAGATCACCGCAATAAAAAACCGGCCCTGGAACCGGTTTAAATTTATACGCAAGCCGCTGCTGGCGTTATAGCCGCCTAAAGCATCTCCACGCGATAGCCGATTTTGATGTCCGGCTTGAACATGTTGATTACGGAGCAGTACTTGTCATGGGACAATTTCACCGCCTTTTCGACCTCGCTGTGGGTGATGCCATCACCTCCGACGCGATAGACCACGACCATATCTTCGAAGATCTTCGGGTGATCGTCCCGCCGTTCAGCCTCCATCTCGATTTCGAATGAAGCGATCTCCTTACGTCTTTTCCTCAGGATGACTATGACGTCCATGGCGCTGCAAATCCCCACGGCTTGCATCACGCCCTCCATGGGCGTTGGTCCGTTAGTCGGCTGATCTTTGGGACCGGAATCAAAGTGAAGCGGATGACCGCTCTCGGTCGTTCCCACGAAGTGCAAGCCGCCCTTGTAAACCGCCTTACCTTTCATAATCCTTTATATTTCTGCCATTATTGCTGAGTTTGTGATTGCGCAACTGAATCTTGCGCCGGCTGCTTGGCATCCCGGTGAGGCTTATCCTTGAATTTCTCCGCCTTCAGGGTGTGTTCGAGGACTTCCTCCATCTCTTTAACGAAGATGAATTCCATCTCGTCGCGCACCTCCTGGGGCGTCTCTTCCAGATCCTTCTCGTTCTTCCAGGGCATGACCATACGACGGATTCCGGATCGGTGTGCGGCCAGCACCTTCTCTTTGATTCCTCCGACGGGAAGCACCGTGCCGCGCAGGGTGATCTCCCCGGTCATGGCCAGATCGGAATGCACCAGCCGTCCGGTCAGGAGGCTGGAGATGGCCGACAGGATCGTGACTCCGGCCGAGGGACCGTCCTTGGGGATAGCTCCGGCGGGCACGTGCACGTGGATGTTTTCCTCTTCGAAATTAACATCGCGCAAAGTCAAATCGCCGGCTCGGCTGCGGATATAGGACAACGCGGCCTGTGCCGATTCCTTCATCACGTCTCCAAGCTGACCGGTGAGAATCAGGTTTCCTTTGCCGGGCATACGAGTAGCTTCCACGAAGAGGATGTCGCCTCCGGCGGCGGTCCAGGCCACTCCGGTGGCGATGCCGGGCCGGTTGATCCGTTCCGCCATTTCGCTGTAAAACTTGATCGGCCCGAGCACGTCACGGACGACGTCGGTTTTAATCTCGGATTTTTCCAGATCGTCGCTGGTGATCTGCTTGGCTACATTACGGCAGATCGCGGCGATCTCGCGCTCGAGGTTGCGCACGCCCGCTTCCCGGGTGTAAGAACGGCAGATTTCGCGCAGGGCGTCGTCGTGGAACACAATCTGTTCGGAAGTCAAGCCGTGTTCTTCGATCTGCTTGGGCACCAGGAATTTGCGCGCAATGTGCAGCTTCTCCTCTTCGATGTACCCGGGCAGCTCCAGGATCTCCATGCGGTCCTTGAGCGCGGGTGGAATCGGATCGGAGATGTTTGCCGTGGCGATGAACATCACCTTTGAGAGGTCGAAATCGACGTCTAAGTAGTGGTCAGAGAAACTGAAGTTCTGCTCCGGATCGAGGACTTCGAGCAGCGCCGAGGAGGGATCGCCGCGGAAGTCCATGCCGACCTTGTCGATCTCGTCGAGCATGAAGACCGGATTGTTGGTGGCGGCCCTTTTAATGCCCTGTATGATGCGGCCGGGCAGAGCGCCGATATAGGTGCGGCGGTGGCCGCGGATTTCGGCTTCATCCCGCAATCCTCCGAGGGAGATGCGGATGAACTTCCTGCCCAGCGCATTCGCGATCGATCTCCCCAGGGAAGTTTTGCCGACTCCCGGAGGCCCCAGGAAGCAGAGGATGGGCCCTTTCATATCTTGCTTGAGCTTGCGCACGGCGAGATATTCCAGGATGCGTTTCTTCACCTTCTCCAGGCCGTAGTGATCGTCCTCGAGGATCTCTTCCGCCGCTTTCAGATTCAGATTGTCCTCGGTGGTTTCGTTCCAGGGCAGATCCAGGAGCCAATCGACGTAAGTGCGCGACACGGTGTATTCCGCGGAGGCGCTGGGCATGCGGGCGAGACGGTCAATCTCCTTGGAAGCCGCTTTATCGGCGTCTTCGGGAAGTTTTGCCTCCTCAAGCCGCTCGCGCAATTCGGCGATCTCCACGCCCTCCTGATCGTCACCCAGTTCCTTCCGGATAGCCTTTATCTGTTCACGCAGGAAGTACTCACGCTGTGACTTGGAGATTTCCCCTTGAACTTCATTCTGTATCTTTGAGCTGATCTCCAGTTTCTGCAGGTACTCATTCAGAATGAAGATAGATTTTTCCAGGCGCGCCTGAACGTCAACCAACTCCAGGATCTCTTCCTTCTGGGGAGTCTCAAGGTTCAACAGCGAGACCGCCGTATCCGTCAGGCGGCCGGGATCCTGGATATTGGCCAGCATCATCATGTGCTCACTGGTCAGATTGGGTACGAATTCGCTGATAGACTGCACCAGGTTGCGCAGGTTCAGAACCATGGCGTCAGTCTGCAATCCCTTCACCGTCTGATCTTCCTTGCGTTCGATGACCACCTTGATGTAGGGATCGAGCTGGGCGAATTCGATGGCATTAAAGCGATGCAGGCCCTGTACAATGACGGACTTGGAATCGTCCGGCAGGTCAATCACCTTGAGCACTGCGGCCACGGTCCCCCAGGAGTACAGGTCATCCGGACTGGGATCGTCGACCAGGCCCTGCTTCTGCGCGATGACGCCGATGTACTTGGAGTCGTCTTCGAGGTCAGCCAGCAGCTTCAACGATTTTTCACGGCCCACCGCCAGAGGAATGATCTGATGCGGGAAGAGGACCGAATTCCGCAGGGGGATGACGGGAAGAATTTCGGGCAGGCTTTCGGGATCGAAGTTGTTTTCTTCAAACATATCGTCTGATATCTCTTCGGATAGATAATCGTCCATGATCGGTGGGCGAAAGCGTGAACAGGAGCTTTCCGCCCTTATGCAAGTTATAGGCTTTGTATACTTATACTCGAATTTCGCAATTATTGTGCCATCTATAAAGTAACTTATTAACAATCTGTTAGGAAAATCAAGTCCCGGGACATGTTCCTTGGGCTGTCATTATGGCAGACCAATTTCAGTTGTGATGACAGCAAACTAGCCACGCCTCGTCTGGTCAGGGCGAGATCATCGTCGGCCGGTGTGGGGAAGGCCCACCAGTATACTCTCCCCTGCAATATATTCGTCCTGCTGAAAAGAGTCAAGAAGTTTCGGCCAAAATACTCCCGTCGATATTAATGAATTTCAACCCAGAGCGACAAAAAAATCCCGGAATCGATCCGGGATTTAAGCAGATAGGCAGTAGGACTAGGCATAGAGACCGCGCAGTTCACTCGCCCTGGTGACGCGCTCGATCGCCACGATGAACGCAGCGATGCGCATGTTGACCTTATGTTTCAACGAAGTTTGGTACACGTCGTTGAACGCATTGACCATGTACCGTTCGAGATCCTCACGCACCCGGTCGGCCTCCCAGTAGTAGCCCATGCGGTTCTGAACCCACTCAAGGTAGCTCACGGTGACGCCGCCGGCGTTGCAGAGGATATCCGGAATGATGAATACGTTGTTCTTATCCAGAACGCTATCGGCTTCAAAGGTGCAGGGGCCATTGGCGCACTCGGCGATGATCTTGGGTTTGACCTTGCGGGCATTTTCCTCGGTGATCTGGTTTTCCAGTGCCGCGGGAATCAGGATATCTACTTGCTCTTCGAGGAGCTGCATGGGATCATCGTAAGCAGTAGCGCCAGTGCTGCGATCAAATCCTTTCAGGTTTTTGTGTTCCCTTACGTATTTGATCGCCTGTTCGGGATCGATCCCCTGATCCATGTTATAAAAGCCCCCTCCAATATCGCTGATGGCGACGATCTTGCAACCGTCCTCTCGCAGCAATTTGGCAGCGAAAGAGCCCGCGTTTCCGTAGCCCTGAATCGCCACGGTGGCGCCTCGCAGGTCCAGTCCCATCCTCCTGGCGGCTTCGCGCACGCAAAAGACCATGCCCTGAGCCGTTGCGGCTGCGCGACCGGCGCTGCCGCCCAATTCGAGAGGTTTGCCGGTGATGACGGCAGGGGTGTGGTTGCGGTAATGCATGGAGTAGGTATCCATCATCCAGGCCATGACCATGGGGCCGGTATTGACGTCCGGTGCGGGGATATCGCGATCC
>JALGZU010000139.1 GCA_025774735.1 candidate division LCP-89 bacterium
GGGCGACTGCAATTCAGGGCGCCGATGGATGGCATGATTATCGGCAGGCATGCCGCGGTAGGAAATCTGATTCAGCCGGGCGAAGAAGTGATGCTGCTGACAGATCTTTCAACCGTCTGGGTGTGGCTGGATATCTATGAGCAGGATTTAGCCGCCGTTTTATCGAATGATAAGGAAAACCGTCCTCAGGTTCTGGTGGAAACGAATGCATTTCCTGGTCGAATATTCACAAGCGAAATTGACTACATCGGCGCTCTGATGAATGAAAAAACCCGCACGGTTAAATTACGCGCTCATCTGGATAATCCTGATGATCTGCTGCGTCCAGGTATGTTCTGCAAAGCCCAAATTCAGGGAAATGCTGAAGCTACGGTATTAACGGTTGCCAGCGATGCTGTGCTTTCGGATGAGGGTGAAGACTTCGTCTTTAAGCATTGGAAGGATGACTACTATTTTCGCTGCCCGGTGAAAAAAGGTCGTGAATTCGCTTCCGTTGTTGAAATCCGCGAAGGTCTACAAGCAGGGGAGACTATAATAACAGAAGGGGCATTTCTGCTGAAATCTGATATATTAAGGGGAAAAATGGGTGCCGGGTGCGCGGACTGATATTCCAAAATCATGAGGTAACCAATGCTTGATAGACTGATACAATTTGTCCTGCTGCAGCGCTTATTGGTGATTCTTGGAACTATACTCATGGTGATTGCGGGGGTATGGGCATGGAATACCCTGACAATAGATGCTTTTCCCGATGTGACGAACGTCCAGGTTATGATGCTGACGGATGCCCCTGGACTTAGTCCCGAAGATGTGGAACAGCGCATCACCTTCCCTGTCGAATTATCCATGCAAGGACTGCCGCAGATGCGGGAAATTCGTTCACTTTCCAAAGCGGGATTATCGCTTGTGACGGTGATCTTCGAAGATGATGTGGATATCTACTTTGCCCGGCAGCTTGTATTTCAGAGATTGCAAGAGGCGAAGGAAGACCTGCCGGAATGGGCGGAACCTGAAATGGGTCCGATCAGCACAGGATTGGGTGAGATTTATCAGTATACAGTGGAAAGCGAGGAACGATCGCCGACAGAACTCCGCACGATTCAGGATTGGTTGATTGCACCGCAATTGCGGACCATACCGGGAGTGAATGAGGTGAACAGCTTCGGTGGTTTTGTCAAACAATATCACATCCTGGTTAATCCTGCCAGTCTGCAGAAATACGGTCTGACACTCAATGAAGTGCTTGAGGCTGTAAAGATGAATAACTCCAATGCAGGAGGTAATTTCATCCAGATGGATTGGGAGCAGGCTTATACCCGCAGTATCGGCATGATCGGCAACCTTGAAGATATTCAAAATATCGTGCTGTCCGCCTGGGACGGCACACCTCTATACCTGCGAGATGTTGCGGATGTCCAAATCGGACATCAAATCCGTGAGGGCGCCGTTACGAGGGATGGTAAAGGTGAACAGGTAGCCGGTATGGTCATCATGCTTCGAGGAGAGAACTCCAAGCTGATCGTAGATCGCGTGAAAAAAGCTATCCCGCAAATCCAGGAGAGCCTTCCCGAAGATGTGAAGATCTCCCCCTTCTATGATCGCACATCCCTGATTCAAGCTTGCGTAAATACGGTGGGAAAAGCTCTTTCTGCTGGGGGCATTTTCGTCATTCTTGCGCTCTTCTTGTTTCTATGGAACGCGAGGGCGGCGTTGATCACAGCCCTATCTCTGCCGTTAACTGCGCTGATCACTTTCATTTTAATGGGTTGGCAGGGAGTTACGGCGAACCTGATGAGTCTCGGGGGATTAGCTATTGCAGTAGGCATGATTGCGGATGGCTCCATTGTGATCTGCGAGAATATCGTTCGCCATCTGAATGAAAAACCCGACAGAGCAAATAAACTGATCGTAATTGCTCAGGCGGTGCGTGAAGTGGCGCGTCCGGTAGTTTTTTCTATCCTGATCATCGTCATCGTCTTCCTCCCCCTGTTCACTCTAGAACAGATGGAAGGCAAGATGTTCAAACCGTTGGCGATGACCATGATCTTCGCTATGCTGGGATCTCTGATCATAGCCTTAACGATCGTGCCGGTTTTAAGTTCGATCTTTATCAAACCGAAATACTCCAGGGGAGATGCTTTCATCGTCCGGCAGTTGAAAAAGTGGTATATGCCACTATTATCCCACTCTCTGAAATTCCCGCGAATTACTGTCCTGCTGGCAGTAGCTGTATTTATATTGTCATTACTTTTAGCTCCTTTCGTCGGGATGGAATTTCTTCCACAACTGGATGAAGGAGCCATTGCTATAAATGTCGTCCGATTACCTTCCGCCTCGCTGGAAGGATCGGTGGCTGTAGGATCATTCATGGAAGAGATATTGCTTGGGTTCCCTGAGGTGGAAACCGTGGTCACCAAGACCGGTCGTGCGGAGATATCGGAAGATCCGATGGGACCGGAACAGAGCGATGTCATCATCATGCTCCACCCGGAAAGTAAATGGATGACCGGACGCAGTAAGGCAGAATTGATAAAAGATATACAGAAGGCACTGAGCATCATTCCCGGTGTCCGCTTCTCTTTTTCACAACCGATCGCCCTGCGAGTGAATGAGCTGATTTCCGGTTCGGATATCGAATCTCTGAAAGAATACGCCAATAAAGTGGCAGTTGTCCTGAAGGGGATCGAAGGCGCGGAGGACGTTAAAGTTGAGCAAATATCAGGCTTCTCGCAGGTAGATGTAGCGATTGACCGTCAGGCTATCGCTCGGCACAAGATCAACGTGGCGGATGTCAATAATATGATTGAAACGGCTATAGGCGGTAAAACCGCCACCACGGTGATCGAAGGTCAGATGCGTTTCGCGGCACAAGTGCGTTTTCCGAAACAATATCGTGGAGATATGGAAGCATGCCATCACCTGATGGTCCTTCCATCCCATTAAGTCAATTGGCACTAATCAGGCAGGTGGAAGCTCCAGCGCAGATCAGCCGCGAAAACGGCATGAGACGCGTGGTTGTAGAATGCAATATCCGCGGTCGCGATATGGGTGGCTTCGTGAATGAAGCGCAAAACAGGCTGGCGAATTTATCCGGAACGATGCCGCCCGGCTATTTCTTAAAATTTGGCGGACAGTTCGAAAATCAGCAGCGTGCCATGCAGCGTTTGAGCATCGTTGTTCCGATCTCAATCAGTCTGATTTTTCTGTTGTTGTTCATCACTTTTGGGAAACTGCGCAGTGCTCTGATGGTGATTGCCAATCTGCCGCTTGCATTGGCTGGCGGAATAATCATCATCTGGCTGCTGAGGATTCCCCTGAGTGTTTCAACTGTAGTCGGATTCATTGCCCTCTTCGGTATAGCTGTGCAGAATGGGACAGTGCTTGTGACTTTCTTCAACCAACTACAGGAAACCGGATTATCTGTTCAGGAAGCAGTTTTGCGCGGTTGTGACTTGCGCTTCCGACCACTCATGATGACGACAATCACGACCACCTTAGGATTAATCCCGTTGATATTAGCATCCGGAAGCGGTTCCGAAGTGCAGCGACGGCGCTAACGTTGTTCCTGTTACCGGTGCTGTACAATGCTGTCGAGAAGCGCTGGGGCAAAAGGGATGGAATCACTGCGGTGAATGAACAGTAAAAACCGTGCAGAACTAGAAATGGCTTACGAAAGTCACCGTAAGCCATTGTTTGTATTGGTGCACCCAGAGGGAATCGAATCCCCAACCATAGTTCAAAGAACGAATCCTCCAGGATCGCCTTCTCCCAACTAATCAGAAAATTCATTTCACCTGCGGTACGGGAATCAGAGCAGAGGTTGCGGCGTTTTCAGGCTGGAAAGGTATCGTTTCCGGTTCGCCAGATTAAATCCGGAGTAAATACTATATCCTATCAGGGTCCGCCTCAATGGTGAAATGCCGAAGAAGCGCTCGAAAATTCCATTCAGTGAATAGACCTCTTTTATAACGCGGTTCAATCCATCGACGAGCTCCTCGGACGACATTCCCTTGGGCTCAAAAAGTATCGTTCCCGGAGGGTAGCCCTTGAGCCACCAATGCGGATCAATCAACCGTTTTTCTTCCAATAACTGCTGATAAAGCCGGGTTCCGGGATACGGGATGAGAGGTCTAAGCTGAATTCCATCCAAGCGGTATTTCATGATAAATTCGAGTGTCTGATCGAACACCTCGTTGGTCTCGTGATCAAAGCCGAACACAAAGGCTCCTAATATGGCAATGCCTGAATCATGAAAGCGACGCATTGCCTCTGCATAATCCAGCTTCCGTGTGTCGATCTTCTTTAAATGGCTCTGAACATCCCTATTCAGCGATTCGAAGCCGACAAGAAGACCCTCGCAACCAGAAAGTTGCATGATGTGGAGCAGTTCTAAATCTTCAGCCAACGATACCGGTCCCTGTCCCACCCAGTGCCGTTTGAGAGGGATCATGCGGGCGAAGAGATTCTTCGAAACCTCGGGATGCAATCCCAGGGCGTCGTCAACGATGAAAAGATTAGGGGTTTCGATATGTTCGATCTCTCTGACAACATCCACGATCGGGCGAAAGCGTAACTTACGCCCCATGACCTGGCTGACCGTGCAAAAAGAGCAATCAAAAGGACATCCTCGAGAAGTCTCCAGACCGACGACGAACGGTGTGTATCCTCTTTGATGTCTGTGAGGATAGCATTTCCTATCGGGCTGCGGCAGTTTCGCAAGATCGGAAAATTCGGAGGCGCGGTAAATCTTTTTCAGAGTGCCCTTCTGAACATCTTGTAGTAGTTGCGGCCAGATCATTTCGGCTTCACCTACAATGACCGCGTCGGCATGCTGCAAGGCCTCCTCCGGCATGACGGTGGGGTGAATCCCGCCCAGAACCACCGGAACACCGCACTGTCGATAAGCATCGGCGATGGTATAGGCTTTGATGGCCAGGTCGGTCATAACCGTCACCCCTACAAGGTCGTATGCTTCATCACAATCATCGGGACCGAATGCCTCGTCCACAATTTTCACAGAGTGCTCAGGCGGAGTCAATGCGGAAAGCAGGGGCAGATTCACTTTTTGAATAGTAAACGTTTCAGCGCTGGAGATGCCTGCTTCCCATTCCTGATGTGGAGCAATAAGCTTTATCTTCATGATTATCTCCCCTTCCTGATATCGCGCTTTTCAGGTTATATCGAATGCTGCTTCCGGCAAATGTGCCCGTTTCCGGTTTCCATACAAGAATGTAAAATCTCTATCGTGAAAAGTGCCGCATCCAAAACATCCTATAGCGAGGCAGATGGATCGATCTTTAATCTGAATTCTTATCTCCGGAACGCCGATAACTTTACCCAGGTAGAGCGGCGTCCAGCCGTCGCAACTCGCCTCATCCAGAAATGCCCCTGTAAGACCTTCGGGCACCGTAAACAGCAGCTCGAATTCGCGGCCAAAACCCGCCGGTGTCAACCAGAGTGGAAGATTTAGTTTTACAAACAGATGGTCTACTCCCGGGTGGAAAATTTCTTCAAGCAGCAAGCTGAGACGAAGACCGATCCTATTCATCAAAAGGGGTAGGACCTTGCACGTTTCGTGCGATAATTGATTTTGACCTTTCGGTTGACGTTGCTGTAACTCGTGAATTTATAGCCCTGTTCGGCGCGGATCTGTATGTTTGGTTCGAGGAGCGGAAATACTTTCTTTTGAGCATGATCTCTTTGAAAAATGGATAGTCTGAAGAAAATGTAGGATAGGAGAAGCGATCGGAACACCCGTTTCAAGATGTTCTTCTCACTTGAATATCCAGATATGAATCTCCACCACCTTTTGAAAATACTCTTCCAGGAGTAAAATAGCCGGTTTATTGTTCTAAAGGCATGAAAGACCTCAGCGGGAGAAGTTCCTTTTGGAGTAAAGACAAGGTGGTCACCTTCGTAATGAGAAAGATTCTCATCAAAAATGCGTCCCTCCGACTCCACCTTTTCGTGAAACGGGGTTCCTGGAATAGGAATGGAAATCGATAAAAGGATCGCACTCGGATTGATCACCTCTAGTTTATCTGGTAGGCTTTTATAATAAGAAGGAGTATCCTCATCAAGTGCCAGCATCAGACCTGTGAAAGTCAAGATGCCGTGTCTTGTCAGTTTCTCAACCAGCTCCTTATATTCCTCCACCCTGTTATGCTTTTTATGTACAGAATGCAGGCTCGGTTCATTCAATGATTCTAATCCGATAAAAGCCATGGAACAGTTTGCTTCAGCCAGTAGATCTATGAACTCACCATCGTGGAGACAGTCAAAGCTGAACTGGATTCCTAGTCCCCATAGTTTCAGTTTTGCGATTTCCTTCAAGAGTTCCTTGGCATAGTCGATATTTCCCCCAATATTATTATCCAAAAGCATCGCCATTTTGCGCTTATGATAGGGTAGTTCCGTGGTCGCGGTTAGGTCACGAATCACATCGTTTATTGGACGGCAGCGGTAAGGAGCAGGTTTGATAGTGAGCTGGCAAAAGCTACACCTATACGGGCATCCCCTGGTAGCTTCAGTCACAACTGGAACCGTAAAATCTGATTCAACGAGATCGTAACGGGGAGGGGGAATGTTATCCAAGGGAGGCCCAATGGGTGCCTCATATACCTTCTTCAAATTACCCTTCACCATATCATCAACAACCTGAGGCCAGACAGATTCCCCCTCTCCTATGACCACTGCATCCATGTGAGGTATCACCTCATTGGGGAATGTGGAAGGGTATCTCCCGCCGGCTACGACTTTCTTTCCGAGCTTTCTGAATTTTTCCGCTACATCAAAGGCATGAGGTGCACAGAAGTCCATGAAACTCAAGGCGATGAAATCCGCATCAGTATTGTAGTCGATAGGTCGCACCATTTCATGTAGGAGTTCCACCTCTACAATAGGCGGAGTTAATCCGGCAACCAGGGCACCCGAAAGGGGGGGTGCGGGGGAACGGGCAAAATAGGTTTGCTTTTCACCAAGATTTTGGAAAAGCACAATGATTTGGAGTTTTGGTTTACCCATTTTACATCTCCTGTGGATCTCTTAATTGAAAAGCAATTCTTTCCATCGCTTTATCGATCAAGGAAGGTACTAATCCCTGAAATATCGCTAAGATATTACCCTTTGAAGAAAGGATCAGGTTTCGACGCTCACGTTCAATTGCTCTTATAATACTCTCTGCTACTTTCGATGCGGATGTATAAGGGCATTGAGGTCGGCGAGCCCCACCCACCTTCTTTTCATTTTCAAAAATCCCGGTCTGGGTATAATTTGGAAAAACATTCATTACGGAGATACCATCCCTCGATAGTTCAGCACCGAGACTCTGGCTCAGAGATACTAGGGCTGCTTTGCTGGCACAATAAGCCCCCAAGTACGGAACACCATACTTAGCCGCAATGGAAGCGATGTTAACGATCAAGCCCTTTCCTGCTCTTTTCATATGTGGAATAGCTTCCAACATACAGTGAAGCGCCCCAAAATAATTCACATCCATTACTGAACGAAAGTCCACCAAAGATGTCATTTCAGTATTTCCATAAACACTAATACCTGCGTTGTTTATTAGGATATCGATGCCGCCAAGATGATGCACAGACTGATTTATGAGATTACTGACGCTTTCACTATCAACTACATCACAGCTTATTGTCAGAGGGGCAGGGATGTTGGGAAAAGAGGATGTGATTCCCTTTGCCGCTTCGCTCAGAGAATCTATTCTACGCGCCGTGAGTGCCAGTACTGCGCCCTTCCAGGCAAGTGCAGCGGCTAATGCTAAACCGATCCCAGAGGAGGCACCTGTGATCAACACTTTTTGACCTTCGATTCTCATATCTGGCTCAACTGTTTCGAAGACCTATGGATTGGTTCGGGTAACTAAACATCTGGTCTATACAGTCCCCATTCTTACCCAAAGTTCTGAATTCTTTCAGGTAGAGTTGCAAGTCACCATCTATGGAATATAACAGATTACGCAAGCATGCGACATCGATCCTTCTCCCTTCGGTTAAAATCAATGAAACAGCGGGTGTACTTTGCACTGTTCCAATGTGAATTGGGTTGAATCCTTCCGAATTTACGGTTGCAGGAAAGGATTGCACAGACTCCTTCGGTACAGTGAAAACAAATTTGAATTCTCTATGAGGTCCTGCCGTCATCAGCCAGTGCGGCGTTTTTGTATTGTTGCTGAATCGGTCATTCATATTTCTCTTTAACCTCCCGCCATAAGGACAGGTAGGATTTGCTCGCGAAGCACGGTTCGGTCAGAACTCGGTCAAAAAGATCAGCCTGCTCTTGATAGATCGAATTCGGCCACCGGTAGTAATAGCCCTTGAGTTTTACCAGGTAGACTCTCTCCGTAACAGGCCTGGGAGTTGGATCATCGAAGGACAGGTTAATTGACTGACCGGGGAACAGCGTATGGTAAAGATGGTCGTCTGCAGTGATCCGGCGAAGGACATTTCCGCCCGATTCATCCACCGCTTCCTCCGGCGCAACTTCGGTAACGTGGATGGGTACATCCGGCGAATAATCCAGGTAAACTTGATCAATACGCCACAGGTCTGTGGTGCTCTCCAATTTAATCTTGACCTGGTCGCCCTTCACTTCGCCGAAATCCAGCATAGACAGTTGGTCTTTGGCAATGACTGCCCCGGGATCACGCAGCACAGCTTGTTCCTTCCACCGGCCATTAGCCCAAATGTGGATATGCAGCATGCCTTCACGCCGCATAAACTCCAGGAACGTCGTCCACTCGGTCTCATCCCCCTCCAATTGTTGATACCAGCGTAAGACCTGATCTCCTTTGAGTTGGTAGAGCATATCCAGCGCGAAACTGCCGAGTTGGGTATTGGCGCCCCGGACGACCAACTTGCCTCTGGTTGCACCTCCCGGTCTCGGAAATTCCAGGATCAGTCCATCCTTCAGGTCCGATTCCCGTGTCAGGTCCTTGCTGTTCAGATCGCACTCCCAATACAAGTTGTCGCATTCGAGGATATCAGACCGAACATCCCGGCCGCTGAACTCGTGGCATGAAATCGGTGACACAGGATGCGAGATGGTGTGAAGATCGCCTTGAACATCGGCCAGGATCGTCACTCCGGGTGGTGCATCAACGGCGAGGAGTTTAACTTCGTTGACGTAATCCGTTTCTTGTTTCTCATTGATCAACTTCAAATCGCATTTCCCACCGGCTGGATTCAGTAAGGGCAGGTGATCGTAGCTGGCGCGTTCAGCGCTTCGGCATATTGCCCCCGGGAAGCCTTCCGCCTGCAACCGGTACTGCTCGCCGTCATGGGCGTACAGAATGGGGCAGCATCCCCCACCACCGCCACCACTGGAATAATATCCACGCCTTTCCGTGGTAGTAAAACTTTTGGTATCATCCTTCAGGTAGCCGGCGGCTACGCTCCCGAAGATCGCCGCGCCGCATACCGCAGCCAGGGTTCCCGTAGTGTTCACTTTAGTTGTCATGATGTATTCGATGTCCATCAATGGCAACTGTCCGCTAAAACGGGTCTTCTCATGGTTGATCTCACGCTCGCCTGTACCAATCAGAAGAGAATCGGTCAATTTGTATTCGGTCAACTTATACAGGGTTTGATCGCTGGTCAGCACGACCAGATATCCGTCATCCCGCGGGTCCGGCATCTCGGAACGATGGGTGATTAATCTGCTTGAAGTACACCCGGCCATTAAGCTAATTGCAGCCCAGATGCAGACGATGGAAATTTGTGATCTGTTCAGCATTTCAGCTCCTTTCATTATATGTGTTGCTTGATTCCATCCCTTTTAGTAAAGGAGTAGTCGTGCCCCAAATTGAAAGCTGCTCAGGTTTAGGTTAGCCTTGAAAGATTGCCCCACAGTCGTCTCCAATTCCGGGATGTACAGGTAACTTATGAACAGGTTATATCCCGGACCGCCAGGAGTTCTAAATTCAAAGCCTGAAGTAACCTGATATCCTGTGTTGCTGGCTTCCACATCAACATAGTCCAGATAAACATTATCACCGATGTCATTCCCGGGACCGTATTCCCTCCCAAATGTATACAAGTAACGGCCAACGCCAGCGCCCAGGAAAGGATTGACTGAAGGAGTTTTCAACAGAGGGGGATAATACATGAAGGACGCCGATATGGACTTCATTTTGAGGTCGTTTCTTAAGCCAGATTTTATTTCCAATAGAAAAGTGAGGCGGCTTGATGTACGCAGCAACATCCCTATCAGCAGGATGGGCGAAGTCTTAAAAGTGGCGTCGTGCTCGTCAATCTCAAATCCCTGCTGCCGGTATTGTTCTTCGACAGCCGTGAAAGCGTTGCTGAATGTGTTTTCATCCGGTTTATAGGATGACAAACCCAGGGAGAAGCCGAACTGAGGGAATCTGGCTATTTCATGTTTCACCGCTTTATCGGCGAAAGGGAGCCGATCCGGGATCGAAGGTATGGGCTGATTCTTTTCCCGACTTTCAACCAAAAGCTGCTCGCGGGTGATCTCAGGCCCGCCGGCTATCTGGATAGCGGCTGGCTCCTGACCCATCTGGTATCTTCCTGCCTTGATTTCTTGAAAATGAGCGATCTTCTCGGCGAGAGTAATCAAGTACATCCCCGAACATTTCAGAACGGTATCTGCTCTGCTGCTATCGGAGTGAAGCATATGGACGAGAGCATAGTAGCTTCCATCTGAGGTTCGGTAAATCGCAGCATTATCAAAATCATCGATTCCCAGAAACAGGCGGTAATAATCTCGTTCCGACCTGTCAATCACTTCGCCAACCAGCGGATTCAGGATCACCAACGAATCCTCTGCCTGCGCCGATG
>JALGZU010000685.1 GCA_025774735.1 candidate division LCP-89 bacterium
ATCAATTATACGATCTGCAAAATGTCAAGCCATTACCAGCTTGGGAAGCCTTATATGATGAGGTCTGTCAGGAATTCGATCAAGAATTCGGATTAAAACTCTAAAGTTTTAGGAGAATGTGATGAGCAACTCGGAGAGCAAGCAAGCTGAATTTACGAAAATTATCCTCGCGGGGAATGAAGAAGCAGCTGTATCGCTAGCGCGAGTGGCACTGGAAGAAGGATCAACTCCGGTGGAATTTTTTGAAAACTGCATCTCCCCTTCACTTCAGGATATTGGAAAACGCTTCGAAACCCTGGATATTTTCTTGCCGGAGATGGTCACCGCTGCGGACATCGTGGAGAAAGTCAACAGCGAAGTGATCAACCCGGCCGTTGCAGAGTCTCAAGCTGGAGAGAGCATGTCGCTGGGCAAAGTTCTCCTGGCAACCGTTCAGGGCGACCTGCACGACATCGGCAAGAATATGGTCGGCCTCATGCTGAAAGTCAACGGCTTCGAGGTGATCGACCTGGGCACCAACGTGCCCCCGGCGGACATCGTCGCCAGGGCGGAGCAGGAGAATGTCGATATCATCGGCGCAAGGGTATTCGCGATAAATATCCTGTAATTATCGGCGGTGCCGCCACTCACCCAGAAATCGCTGAGGAGATGGGCGCCAACACACACGGCGGTTCCGCTGCGGAAGGCGTTGAAAAATGCAAGATGCTATTAGGAAAAATTTAACTTTGACCAAAGAGACGGAATACGAAATTCTTCTTAACACGCTGGATAAAGCCGAGAATGGTCCCATCATCGACGAGAAGGAATGGGACCAGCGATTTATTGGCAAGACCGTTCGGGAGTTAATTGAAAAATATGATATCTCCTGGAATGCAGACGATCCAATGGTGCCCTGGGACGATGATTTCGCAGACCGGGTTTATGCGGCTGGGATGGAGATGGCCCTCAGAACGGGCGTTTATTGCCTGGACACAAAAAGGCAAATGCTATGGGATCGGGGGGAATTAGAGCACATACTCAAGAGAACACCCAGGCAAGTCACCGTGGGAGCCGGGGAGGATGCAGTCACTGTGTATACCCGTCAGCCGGAGGACAGTACCCGGGTAGCAATCTTTGGGGGTCCATGGGGAGTGCCGGTTACCGAGGAACTTTTCGGTCCCTTCATCGAAAGTTACGCCCAGGAACCCGTATTTGACCTGGTCGAAAACGCCACTCTGCTCTCGACACATGGCCGTCAGATCCGGGCTGCTTCTCCTTGGGAGGCAGTCGCAGGTTGGCAGGAAGCCCAGATGGCCCTTGAGGCAATTGAACGGGCTGGCCGTCCGGACATTGCTATAGGTTGTGTCGAAATCGCTACGACAGAGGTCGGTGAATTGGCCGGGAGCACGTATGGAGGTTATCGCCCGACAGATATTCATCACGCGGCCCTGATCAGCGAGCAAAAGACTGCCTACCATCAGCTGATCAAATCTGTTCATTTCGCCCATACCCAATCCCTCTCAGAAACTTACTTCAATCCGATGTATGGAGGCTATGTTGGCGGTGGCCCCGGTGTAGCGATAGCACTCGTGTCAGGCATGCTGCTGGTGAAGGCCAGCCTGGGGGGTACCTTTTGCAACACTGGACCTACCCATGTTCACCTGGATTGCAGCACACATCCGGACTTGATCGTTGCCACAGCGTTGGCCTTCCAGGGTCTAGCTCGTAATACCGAGCTGCTGATCTCGCCTTTTGTACGGCCAACCGCGGGCCCAGGGACCAAGGAAATTTTCTACGAGAGTGCTGCATTAACGATTGCCACTGTGGTCTCCGGTGCTTCGCTGATTGACTGCGTTCAATCTGCAACTGGCAATAACACCCTTTATTCCTCTCCGCTTGAGGCACGGTTCTGTGGTGAGCTTTCTCATTCAGTTGAAGGAATGACGAGAAAAGAAGCTGATCCCATTGTGGAGAAATTGGTTAATAAATACAAATCCATTCAAGGAGAACGACTTATCGGTAAACCGTTTACCGAAGTTTATGATTTGGAGTCCCTTCAGCCGACACCGGATTGGTTACAGCTGTATGAGATTGTTTGCGAAGAATTTGACCAGGAGTTTGGATTATCTGTGAATTGATAAGGAGAAACCTATGCTACAGCGTTTGAATTCGGGAGTAGGTGTTGCCGCTATAACCGGGGCGGTTTTCGGGGTCGTGACCGCTATTGAGGGCGTTATTGGACGCACGATCGGCGCAGTTAACGCCAGCCTGCTTGAGCATGCTATCGCT
>JALGZU010000140.1 GCA_025774735.1 candidate division LCP-89 bacterium
CGCATCTGGCGGTCTATATTCAATGGCGATAGCTATCCGTCTACTGACAGAGAACGCAGGAAGTTTGTCTTCAATAACCTGATTCTGCACCTGCATCCCAGGATGATCCCGGCGGATACGCTGAGATTTACGGTCACCTGGGGCCTCGGTGGGATGGCTGTTGTTCTGTTCCTCCTTCTGGCCAGTACGGGAGTACTCCAGTTATTTGTATATAAACCGTCCATAAGTGAGGCATACCTCTCTGTCCAGCACCTTCAAACGAACGTCACCCTGGGCCAACTGATCAGGAATATTCACCACTGGAGTGCTAACTTCCTCGTCATTATAGCATTCCTCCATCTGCTGCGGGTGTATCTCAGCGGGGCTTATCACGAACCACGCCAGTTCAACTGGATTATCGGTCTCGGTCTGTTCTTTCTGGTTCTCTGCTCCAATTTCACCGGATATCTGCTACCCTGGGACCAGCTGGCCTTCTGGGCGGTGACGATCTGTACGAGCATGTTCGAATATATTCCCATCGTAGGAACGGGAATGCAAAAGATGATCCGGGGCGGAACAGACGTTGGATCGACCACTCTATCCATCTTCTTCGCCTTTCACGTGGCAATTCTCCCCATCTGTTTCGCCAGCCTGATGCCCTTCCATTTCTGGCGCGTGCGCAAGGCGGGTGGAGTGGTGAAAGCTCGGCTAAGCGATGAGGTGCTACCCGCCTCGGAAAATCTCGTGACCACCGTGCCACACCTCGTGATCCGAGAACTGGCGTTGGCGTTGATCCTCATCGCATTTGTTCTTTTCTTCTCGATCTTTGTCAATGCTCCATTACAGGACCAAGCGAATCCGGGTTTGAGTCCGAACCCAACCAAAGCGCCCTGGTATTTCCTGGGGATTCAGGAGCTCCTGATTCATTTCCACCCCACCTTCGCGGTTCTGGTTATTCCAGTGATGATCATCGTGATGGTGCTGTTGTTGCCCTATCTTAAATATGAAGAAGTCAATGCAGGGATCTGGTTTGCCTCACCGAAAGGACGCTCCATGGGGCTGGTCGCGTTCATCACCGCTCTCCTTTTAACACCAAGCATGATTGTGTTGGACGAATACTTTGTTGACTTCGCATCCTGGCTGCCCGGTGTTGCTCCCATTATCAGCAATGGTTTACTGCCGTTTTTGGTTCTTTCGACGATCTTATTCGGATATTACCAGCTGATGAAGCGAAAATTCGCTCCAACAAACCTTGAGTTAATCCAGTCCACATTCATATTTCTTACCACAGCTTTCCTGATTCTGACCGTGACCGGCGTGTGGTTCCGGGGATCGGGCATGAAATTGACATGGCCATGGTAGTCAGTTTGCCTTTGCATTTTTCCCAAAGGCGTTGTATCTTGTCAGTATAATGAAGCACGAGAAGATTGAAAGTAACGACAATCGGCCTGAACTCTCAAGGCGGCGGTTTCTAACCAAGGTGCTGATCGGATTAGGTGCTCTTACCCTGGTCGAATTCATTGGAGTTGCCCTGGCATTTCTGAAGCCGCGCAAGTCTTCTACGGAGACTGATGATAGCGTAGGTCTCGTCGAGGCCGGTGCTGTCGAGGATTTTCTTCCTAATTCTGTCACAACATTTATCCGAGGCCGCTTCTACCTCGTCCGAATGGAAGATGGAGGATTTCTCGCCGTCTCGGGAATTTGCACCCATCTGGGTTGTGCCATACGCTGGGAAGCCGATGAAAACAAGTTTTTGTGTCCCTGCCACTCGTCCTCATTTGATATTACCGGCGGGGTCATAAGTCCCCCCGCCACGAAAGCTCTAGACATCTATCCGGTCACCATCGAAAACGAATTTGTGAGCGTTCATACAGGTCAACCCATCAAGCGCACCCGGTTTGAATCAGTGCATCTGACCTACCCCGAACCTGTTCTAAGCAATTGAACTTGAACGAAGAATCCCTGAAAACCTGGAAGATTGCGGGTATTGTTGCCTCGTGTGCGATACTGCTCGTAGTACCACTCTACCTCCTCAAGATCAACTTCATCATGCCCATTCGAGAGTCTGGTCCTTCTCCACCGACTTTCGTGGGGCGGGATAAATGTCAGCCTTGTCACAAGGAAGCCTACGAGACCTGGATCGGCTCCCACCACGATCTCGCCATGGACGTCGCCACGGACAGCACGGTGTTGGGTGATTTTAATGACGTCACCTTCGTACACGACGGCATCACATCACGCTTTTATCGCCAGGATGGTAAGTTCTATGTTCATACACCGGGGCCGGATGGCGAGATGGCTGATTTCGAGATAACTCATACTTTTGGTGTATTCCCTCTCCAACAATATCTATCTCCTTTCCCGGGCGGAAGGCTCCAGTGCCTGACGATTGCCTGGGACTCAAATGAAAAGAAATGGTTCCACCTCTACCCTGAGGACACGCACCCTCAAGATTGGCTGTATTGGACCAATCCCAGCATGAACTGGAACGGCATGTGCGCGGAATGTCATTCAACTCGCCTCCTGAAACGGTACGACTATGCGACGAAGACCTATCAAACTACCTGGTCGGAGATCGACGTCAGCTGCGAGTCATGTCACGGTCCCGGGTCTCACCACGTCGAATGGGCTGACAAACCGGAGATGGGGAGAACGGAACTGGAGGGTTATGGTCTGATCGTGCAAACGGGTGAAATGACTGCCACCGAACAGGTGGAACTGTGCGCCCGTTGTCATGCGCGTCGGTTGCTATTGGGCGATTACAGCCACGAAAGCAACAACCTTTTAGATGCGATGCTGCCGACGCTTCTGGAGGAAGGATTATATTACCCCGATGGCCAGATATTGGACGAGGTTTACGTCTATGGATCGTTTGTACAGAGCAAGATGTATCGGCGGGGTGTGAAGTGCAACGACTGCCATGACGTGCATAGCATCAAACGTATTCTGGAGGGAAATGACCTCTGTTTACAGTGCCATCAAGCTGATCTCTACGACAGCTACGATCACCATTTCCATAAGAAGGAGTTCGAAGGTCAGCCGAGCGAGGGTGCGCTCTGTGAAAAATGCCATATGCCCGGCCTCTATTACATGGGCAACGATTATCGTTTGGACCATAGCATCAGGAATCCACGTCCCGATCTGAGTCTGGAGCTGAACGTGCCAAACTCTTGTAATATGAAAACTTGCCACGATGACAAATCCATTCAGTGGTCGGTGGACTACATGATTGAGTGGTACGGGACATCCCGGAAACCCCATTACGGATCAGTTTTCGCAGCCGCTCGAGGCGGATTGCCGGAAGCTCAAGAGGGGCTGTTGAGAATAGCTGATGATAACCTGATGCCGACCATCGTCCGAGCTACCGCGCTGTCGCTACTCGAGCCGTACCCCATCGCTGAGACCATCTCCGCTTATGAAATCGCCCTGATGGACAGCGTCGCCCTGGTGCGGCACGCCGCCGTGGCGAGTCTACCTCTATTGTCGCAGGAGGAGGTTAAACGGTTGATTGTCCCGATGCTCTACGATTCAGTCAAGGCTGTGCGGATGGAAGCCGCGCGATACCTTGTAGGGGTACAACGAGATCAGTTAGACGAGAGACAATTAACTGTCTTTTATTCTGGTTTGGAAGAGTACAAAGATGCCATGCAATATTCCACCGATATGCCTAGCTCCTGCATGAACCTGGGTAATGTTGCCATGGATCTGGATCAGGTGGAATTCGCTGGAGATTATTATCGTTCAGCCATCCAGATCGACCGTGAGTTCTATCCAGCCAAGATCAACCTGGCGATGCTCTACAACCAGCTCGGAAGAAACGACGACGCTGAATCGCTATATCGTGATGTTTTGGCGGAAAATCCCGAATTCCATGAAGTGTCGTATTCCCTGGGTTTGCTTCTGGCGGAGATGAACCGGTACGAAGAAGCCGCTGATTTCTTGGCGAGGGCTTCGACGGGATTGCCTGAAAGAACTAGGATTTACTATAATTTGGGATTGGTCCTACAATTGCTTGATAGAAAATCTGAAGCAGAAAGTGCGCTTAGAAGCGCTATTGAACTTGAACCTTACAATCTTGATTATCTCTATGCGCTCGCGGACCACTACATAAAACGCGGTATGGTGAATCAAGCGAAAGCGATTGCTCAGAGGATGAAAAAGAGTCATCCCGATAATCCGTTGGGGCAAAACATTTTGAACTTTTTAGAAGGGCTTTAAGTGAAATCCATAAAAAAAAACGGGGATAAATTATATAAGGTGATTTATCCATTCGAGAGAGATACAGAATAGATAAAAATTACTAACCGACAATTGATCCGTTGGCCGGTTTCGTACGGCACACAAAGGTTCCACGAATCGCCACAAACAGGGATTGAATGCGGTCGTAGAACCATGAGATGGTAAGGAGCAATATCAAACAAGCCATAAAATAATTGATTTTATCGAGCGCATTCCCGAAATTGAGGTCGGGAATTTCGTGCACAGATCGAATGATGAGTGAAAATTCACACAGGGAGGCATAAAAATGATAAAGAATCGCCATCTAGAACAAACCTGGGCGGATACTCTACGCCGATCAATCTGGTGTTTAGCATTGATCGCCTTATTCGCCTCCGTAAATTCGTTGGCCGACACGATTGTACTGAAGGACGGCCAGGTCTTCACGGGAACGTTTAAAGGCGGAACCGAGGGGATTATTAACTTTGAAGTTGATGGGAGTCTGCGAGCATTCGCGATTGGAGACATCACAACCATGACGTTTTCACCTCGCACACAGACAGGCACTACTGCACCGCCAACTGCACCAACAGGGTCTTCGGATGCTAAGGTATCGACACCGGTATCGGGGACATTCACCCTGCCGGCAGGAACGCGACTTTTTACAAAATTTGACGGAGAGGTCAGTACGGCTACACATGGCGCCGGCTCAAAGTTCACCGCAGTTACGGAAATGGACATCACGATTGGTGGGGCGGTTGTGGTCCCGAAGGGTACCACCATCTACGGGAAAGTCGTTCAGGCCAGGGGTGGAAAAAGATTGGGGAAGGTTTATCTGATTATGGAATACTCGGACTTTAGTCTGAATAACCAGCTCTTCCCCATAGTTACGGACCAATTCGGCGCTGAAGGTGGTGGGGGCCAGGCCATTCGCGCGGCTGGAGCTGGAGCGCTGATCGGCGCGGGTGTGGGAGACGACAGGGGTGATGGCGCTGCCCGGGGAGCCATGATAGGAGCGGGATTGTCATTGATGGGTCCCAAAAATCACATCGCCATTCCCGCAGGAACTCTGGTCGAAGTAAACCTGAAACAGGCGGCGGTGATCCAGAGATAAGCCCTAAGGACAGGATCGAAACCATAAAGGAGTGCAAAGATGAGGCGAATTGTCAAGGCGATTTTACCTTCGCTGGCGTCCGGATTTCTTCTGGTACCCCTGAGCGGTCGAATACGCAATAATACCAGACATAAACGGGCAATGGTCCGCTATATCTGCACAGTGATGTTAATCATTCTCATGGCTTCGATGTCCGGGTGTTCGGCGTACAGGGCCTTCAAGGCCTCCAGGCGAATGAATCTGGCGCCGTTTGCCGAAAATACGATTGCCATGACCGGGGACATAAACTACGGCCTATGGCAAGCACGTCCGGTCTACCTGCGGCCTCATATCGAAGGGCCCGAAGTCCAGAATTATGCTGAGAAGTGGGCGAAAATCCGCCGAGTTCTTAACGGAATTGTCGCCTATTCGGTGGAAGTTGTCACACTCTCGGAATCTCTTTTGGATGGGCCAGAACGCGCCGTGGCGCTGGCTAATTTTCTCGAGCTGATGCTTCAACCGGTACTTGAAGAACCCAGGCCTGAACTTCATCTTACACCCGAGCAGATCCTCGATATTATTGCATCAGTGAGACAGCAGGAGAAACTGTTCGATGCGTTGATGGCGGCTCAACCATTGGTTGATGAAGTATCCAGATCAACTGGTGAGGTCCTGGATGACATGACACTTGCGCAGAAGAATGCGGCGGATGAGGTTACTCAAAGCATTGATCTGGAATATGCCGAAATACTCCATTTTAGCGAAACACTAAAAGACCAACAGATCACAGCATTGCAGAACGCTCAGCGACTCCATGATTACAGACATGGTGACTCCGGCGCTTTCCAAACCTTGATGAAAAACGATGCATCCCTGGCGGAAGTCGTCCAGAATGAAGCAAATCCCTCAACAGCAGACCTGCAGGCAATCGAACAACGTCTGATCTATAAACTATCAGTCATCAAATCGTTGAAGGAGCAGTTGGATCCGGATCTCGAAATGTACCGGATGCAGCAAAAGGAACTGTATGACCTGCTTAGAATAGCGAATGCCTCACTTAAAAAGGCGAAAATATCGGTAATTGTCTGGGCCAGGTCCCACCGGAAATTGGCTGCGGGTGTCATGGATCCGGCAAAGATAGACGTCTTCAACCTTATGAACAGTGCCGTACGACCCTTCCCTTGAGAATTGAGAAAGCTCGGTAGCGGT
This sequence comes from candidate division LCP-89 bacterium, assembly GCA_025774735.1. The sequence goes on from JALGZU010000140.1 coordinate 6,500, forward strand.
ATAATAGAAATTATATTAAAAAGTAGGAGTTAACAGGCATCTTGACTAAATTCAGATATCCGGTCCTGGTTCTAGCTCTACTCGCTGCCTGGTCTTGGACTCTTGCAGAAGAGAACGTGGATTCTACGGAGACGGAACGTAGCAGATTCATCTATCCGTACGCCTTCTATACACCGGAGACGAACCTGGCATTTGGGGTCGGTGGTATTTCATATTTCCGTTCGGCATCCGATCCTGAATCCGAACCTTCTAAAATAACCTTATCAGGCTATTACACCCTGAATAACCAGTTCTCGTTGACAGTATTGCCAGATTTGTATTTACAGCAAGGGGAGTATATTTTATCAGCCGAGTTAAACTACGGAAACTTCATAGATAAATTCTATGGTATTGGCAATAAAACGGAGGAAACCGGCGATGAGGAGTATGTGCTTCAGTCTATCAGCGTGGTAACTAATCTCCAGAAACGTGGTTTAGTTCATGAAAATATCGGCGTAGGTTTAAACTTCGAATTCACGAATAAACAAATCATTGATAAAAAGGACAACGAGTTCCTGCAAGAAAGCAGCCTGCTCGGAGTAGAAGGCGGTTCCGTCTTTGGAATAGGGCTGGCTGCATCTCTCGATACCAGGGATAACGTGTTCTATCCATCCGTGGGCTGGTACTTCCAGTATAGCAGCGTTTTCTTTAGCCAGAGTTACGGAAGTGATTATGATTATAACCGCTATATTGTGGATGTGCGACTATACCTGTCGATTCTAGAGGACCACATCTTGGCTTTTCAGACATATGGCAGTTTAGTGGGCGGTAGCCCACCCTTCTACGAGCTGGCCGCTCTGGGCGGGCCATACCAAATGAGAGG
>JALGZU010000003.1 GCA_025774735.1 candidate division LCP-89 bacterium
AAGGCGAGTGAAGGCCTTGCCGACGAAGCGTGCTCCGAACGCAATCATGAAAGCGAATGCCACGACGGGCAGGGAGGGCCCTACACCGTAGACGGCCGGATAGAGCACCGGGGAGTCGAAACGGAGGGCGAGTGGCACGAGGCTGCCGAAGAACAGGGCAGCCGACGCGGGACAGAAAGACAGGGCGAAGAGCGCCCCAAGGGGTGCGGCTCCCCACAGGCCGTTCGACACCAGCCGGCGTCGCAGTTTCTCGGTCGCTCGCCCCTGTCCGGGCAAGGTGGGGCGCAACCATTCGACCAGAATCGCGCCGGTCACGACAAGCAGCGGGCCGAGTATCTGGTTCATGTACTGCTGCAGAAATTGAGAGACCCTGGGGACCGAGAGCAAACCCATCACGAACAGGGCGGCAAGCGCAACATACACCGCACTTCGCCCAATGGCGTACAACAGACCGCCACCGAGAACGTACCTGGGGTTGTCCACCCTGCGGCCGAGGTAGGAAATCGCGGTGATGTTGGTAGCCAGCGGGCAGGGACTGATTGATGTCAAGAGTCCCAGCCACAGGGCGGAGGCCACACTCAGTGCTGCCTCGTCCGGCGTCACGACTTGAGGTACTCCCCGATGGAACGCTGGACGTACTCGATGAAGCGGGGCTTGTCCCGAACCAGCGTCCAGGCATCCTGGAGGACTTGATAGCGAGTCATCCGGCCGCCATCCACCTCGACGACAACGAGGGAACTGCTGACAAGGCCGAAGTCTTCAACGAAGTGCTCGTTATCCGGCTCATCAGTGTTGACGACATTCCATTTGAGCCGTCCCGACTTGAGTTGTTCGCTGTACTTACCTTCGACGGCTTCCTTGGCGTACGCCTCGATTGTTCGGCAGGTCTTGCAGCGTCGGGTTCCATGGAAGTAGTAGACAGTGATTTGGTCCTGGGAACCGCTCTTGCTCTCAGTCGTCGTCGCTGTGGCATCCTCCTTCGTCACCGGCTCGTTGCCCAACAGCGGCGCCGGGTACCATGCTGTTGCAGCCCCCAGCACGAGCGCTACAAATAGCAATCTGCTCGTGATGAAACCCATCGACCCCTGCTTCATATCGACCTCCTTCTGCGGAAATCGTTCCCCCATTGATCCCCCGCGAGTCACTTCAAGAGCCCATAGAGCATCCCGGTGATCGTCGCAACAGCCACGATGATCAGAGAGAACGCCACTGTCTTCTTGACCCCCATCACCTTGATCAGCACGAGCATGTTCGGAAGCGACAACGCAGGTCCTGCGAGGAGAAGGGCGAGCGCCGGTCCCGGCGCCATACCGTGCTCCATCAGCGCCTGGGTGATCGGCACTTCGGTCAGCGTGGCGAAGTAGAACAACGCTCCGACCACGGAACCGATCAGCGTCGCCGGCAGGCTGTTGTCTCCGACCAGCATCGCGATCTGCCTTTCCGGAAGAAGGGCGGAGATGAAGCCCACGACAAACACCCCACCGAAGAGTAGGGGTACGAGCAGCTTCGCGAAGTCCCAGGTGCTATGCATCCAGGTGCCGAACTCGTCCCGACCGATCCAGCGCCAGGACATGAGCGCGACGGCCAGCCCCATGAGCCCGGCGAGGTACCAGCGCACGTGATAGATGTCCATTACCCAGCTCTTCGTCTCCTCGATCCCGGCGACCTCAGCCTTGGGAATGACAACGCGGTCACCGGCACGCACCCCTTCGCCTGTCTCCTGCACCTGGACCATGATCTCGTCGTGCATTTCCTGCAGGACGACACCGCGGACCCGAGTGCCGTCAATCCGGTGAACGACCGCTTCGCCGGGATTGAACCAGTCGCTGAACACGAGAAAGGCGATCATGCCGGCCAGCAGGAGCGCGTTCTGCCAAATCGGCCGGGTTACCCCGGACGGCTGGGGCATCTGCGCGGCCGCCTCGATCTTTTCACGCTCCTCGCGCCGGAATAGACCCGCCATACCGAGCCCGACCAGGAAGGCAAAGAGGATGGCGCCGAGCGCACGCCACAGCCCAATCTCGAAGCCCAGCACCCTCGCCGTCAGGAAAATGGCCAGCACGTTTATGGCCGGGCCCGAATAGAGAAAGGCTGACGCCGGCCCCAGGCCGGCTCCCAGGTTGTAGATGCCGGCGAACATCGGCAGCACGCTGCACGAGCAAACCGCGAGGACGATGCCGGCGACGGACGCGACGGAATATGCGGCCAGCTTGTTGGAGTTGGGGCCGAGATAGCGCATCACCGCGGCCTGGGACAGGAACGTCGTGATGCCGCCCGCGATGAACAGCGCCGGTACCACGCACGCAAGGGTGTGGTTTCGGGCGTACCATTGCAATAGCTTGAACGCCTCGAGGATCGCGCCTGTTACTTTCGGGTTTGCCAGCGGCAGGTAGTAGGCCAGGCCGAAGATGGCTGCCATGGCGCCGAAGATTTTCAGCTCCCGATTGATGGTCATGGGTTCCGTTCCCACCTTCATTATTTGGCCAATCCGCCAAATACTTGAGCAAAAAAAGTCAGCCCACGTTATGGGCCTTTTTCGCGGGCTTCACCGCATCCTGCACCTGGCGGACGCAATCGAAGACGTTCAGAACGCAGGGGGTCTGGAGACGGTAGAACACCTGCAGCCCTCGCTTGTCATCGGAGATGACGCCCGCCATCTTCAGCAACCCGAGGTGCTTCGAGACGGTGGAGATATCCGCACCGACGAGCCCCTGGAGATCCGAAACACAGCGTTCCCCCTTGGCCAGCTCGTCCACGATGAAGAGACGCGTCGGATGGGCCAGCGCCTTCATGAGCCGTGCCTTTTCCTCATAGCGGGTTTTGTGGTTTCCCGTCAGTTTCACGGGGCCTCCGTATTTGGCAATCCGGCCAAGTATACGGCATCAGACCATCCGAGTGCAGGTGCCTAGCGCATGACGTCTCCAGATCCTGCTTCCGGACATCGCGGATCTTCCTGGTGTCCTTAACGTTTCGCCATATGGCTAGATAGCTTTGGCTAGCGTGTCTCTGCGTTTGTCGTGGAGACGACCCGCGCCTCCTGTTACTTTCAACCCGGTCACCAGCCTGAGATCGTCTTGCGCACCGCGTCCTTGATGTGACGCCGACCCTGATGACCTTGCACGATCGTCTCGCCAAAGACCACAAGTTGGGGGTTTGGCCCGTCCTCGTCGCCCGAGGCGTATGTGATCACGGGTTTCAACTCGAACTCCGCAAAAACCGATTCGAGCATCTCCACGAATTCGTCTCGCTTTTTGCAATCTTCCCCCCGAACAGTCACCTCGATTTCTGAGAAGAGGTGACGGATATCCTCCCCCTTGTATCGGAGGTACTCCCGCCACAGCGCTGTGCGGTAGGTCTCCTTCCGCCGGTCGGCAATGTAGTTGTCTGCTTCGAGCGTATCCATCAAGAGATCGATGATCGCCTCCCGGTCCGTCAGGCAGGACTCCGCCACTTTTTTCAGAGCGTCTCTGAGCCTTACGATTCCCACACGATTTAAACCGACGAGCACCTGCCTCACCCCGACACTCTTGAATTTCAACATCTATCCATCACTCCCAATACCGAACCCCGGCCATCTGACTACGGCACGAGTTGCCGGTGCAGAGGAACAGGATCTTCAGGTGCGGTAGCATGCGCTCAACGTCTCCAGATCCTGCTTCCGGACATCGCGGATCTTCCTGGCGTCTTTCGCGATCCTCGGATCGTCGCGGAGCTCCGCCACGATCCAAGCGACTGCCCGTTTCGCGGCCGTGCCGGCCCGACAGTCCGGCAGCCGGTAGAAGTGCCACTTGCCTTGCTTGCGACGCTGCACCAGGCGGGCCTGCTGGAGGACGTTCATGTGCTTGGAAACGGTGGACGGCGCCAGACCGAGCACCTCGATGATCTGGCACAGACAAAGCTCACCGTCGCTGAGGCTCAACAAGGCACGGACGCGCGTCTCGTCGCTCAGGGATTTGGTAATGGAGAGGATCTCGTGCATCGAGCTTGCTCCGTTACTTCGTCATGTAACGAAGTATATACGGCCTCCAGCGGCAAAGCAAGGGCATACAAGAGAGAGTGGTGGACGCGGGAATGATCATCCCGCGTCCCCAGATAAGTCATTTACTATGAATAAGTTATAGTGGTGGAGGCGGCGGGAATCGAACCCGTTCCGGGGCAACGAATGATCTCATTGATGGCGCACGACTTATGTCCCAACTGATTGATAACTCGTTGCCTTGTGGACAACTTGTTGTGCTCTGGAGTCCCCTGCATTCCCCTGGAGTCCTCCCCAGTCTTGGAGACATGTTGGAGACGGTCCAGTTGCCTACGAGGCCCCGCCGACCGATTCAGAGCAGGCCCTCGAGGAAGCCCTGAAAAAGGCTGAAGACCTTCGCTGGCAGGCTGATGAGATCCTCGCAGAGGCTTGGGAGGCTTACCATTCTGGAGACAGATCTATATCGGGGGTCAGCCCGGTCATTCTTTATAACAACTCTCTTTTTGCGTGATCCAGATCATCCAGATCGAACTCGACAAGGGCCAGTTCCTCCCCGTCATGCGCTGCACCGAACATGTGGGTTCGACCGATCCGATCCCTCCAGGAACCCGACAGGCGAGTTGATTCGTGAATGTGCCCATGTAGCGTCAACAGAGGTTGGCGGGACTCAATAAATTTCCTAACCGCGATGCTACCCACGTGAACGTCGAGAGGTACACCATCCACAAATTTCCCGTCCAGCCCGGCCCGGTCCAGCTTGGTTTCGTAGGGGGGAGAGTGGAAGAGAAACAGGGCATCATGGAGATCTGTTTTGCCCGCCAGTTTTTCCAAATCCTGTTGGATCGTGGAATGTTTCATAACATTCCGGGGAACCGTCACCGATCGCCTTCCTTCTTCCGGTGAAACACAACCGGGGTCGACGTGCCGTGAAACATCATATCGTTCCCAATCCTTATTGTGAAAAGGCGAGGGAGGAATGTAAGAGTAACCGTAAACCCGATAAAAGGAGAGAGGGCGGGATCTCTCATGGATATAATTCCAAATACCTTCCTTCTCCAACTCCTCGAAGGCACTTTCCTCCGATCTCGAATCATCATTCCCGAGGATGAGAAAAACTCCGGGGTAATCCTCTTTCATGATTCTCTTAAGTCTTTTGAATTCCGCACCAAGGAAATCATTGACAAAATCATCGTTGATATTTTTCTGGGTGGCCGCTCGCAGGAAAAAGTGAGGGAGGAGATCACCGCCCAGGAAGACCGCGGCGGGATTTTTCTTCTCGATCACATGAAAGAGTTTTTCATAGCGACCCGGGGCACCATGAAGGTCAGATGCGAAAAAACATTGAACCATCCTAGCCTCTTGTGCCTCTCATTATTGGCCCAATTCGCAAATCGTGATAGTCAGTCCCAGTTGCCCGAGAAGTCGGAATCGCATGTTGTGAAAGAAAATAAGAATCCGATCAGGAACTTTCAAATTTCTTTATTTTTTCGCGGAGGGTTTTTCTATCAATACCTAATATATTCGCTGCTTGTGTTTTATTTCCGCCAACGATGGCAAGAACGTTTCGGATATGCTCCGCTTCAACTTCATCTAAAGTATTCAAGGCTCCGCCTTCCCTGGGAGCAGAAAACCTCATGACAGAGGGAAGATCCGGAACGTCAATGATATCGCCTTCTGTCATGACCACCAATCTTTGAATTACGTTCTCAAGTTCGCGAACGTTACCAGGCCAGTGGTAATTTTCCAACGATTCGAGAACTTTCTCGGAAAGTTTTGGGGTGGGCCTTTCAAATTCCTTTGAAAATTTGGAAACCAAATGATGGGCCAAAAGGAGAATATCTTTTCCGCGCTTTCGCAAGGGAGGAGCATCAACGGTAAGGACGTGGAGCCGGAAAAAGAGGTCTTCCCGAAAGACCCCGCGTTTCACCAGAGAATTGAGGTTTTTATTTGTGGCCGCGATAATCCTGACATCAATCTTTCGGGAACGGGTGGCACCCAGCATGAAAACTTCTTTGTCTTGAAGAACCCTGAGGAGTTTGACCTGAAGGGATAGATTGAGTTCGCTGATTTCATCCAGAAAAATAGTACCGCCGTCAGCAGTAAGAAAGAACCCGGCACGGGATTCGGTTGCTCCCGTAAACGCTCCTTTGGCATGGCCGAAAAGCTCACTCTCAATGAGTCCTTCCGGGATTCCTCCGCAGTTAACAGGGACAAAAGGCGAGGCGGCTCTTTGGCTTTCATAATGGATGGCCCTGGCCACCAATTCCTTCCCTGTTCCGCTCTCACCCGAAATAAGGACGGTTGCTTTTGTATTGACCACTTTTCGAATGAAATGGCCAATCTCGACCATGACTGGAGATTCGCCGAGGATACCCGGCAAAAACAGCGCCGGAGCTTGCCTTTCCGGACGACCCAATTTCCCCCTGTCCTTTTTTAGGAGAGCTTTTTGCACGGCCTTGAACAGCTCCTCGTCGGTAAATGGTTTTGATAAATATTCCTCAGCACCACTCTTAATCGCCTCCACAGCCTTTTCAATTGAGGCGAACCCGGTGATCATGATTACCGCCGTATCCTTAAAATTCGCTTGAATGTGTCGAACAAGGTCCATTCCACTGACTTTGGGCATTTTGTAATCGGTGATGACGAGGTCAATAGGAGTAGATTCCAGCACCGAGACTGCCTCTGAAACTCCGGGGGCGGTAAGAACCCAGTAGTTTTTTGAGGTTAAATTCCTTTTGAGGATTTCCCTTGTTTCCTTGACGTCATCAACGACAAGAACAGACCGTTTTTGATTTCCCTGATTCATTAGGATAAATCATTCCTTTCGGGTAGTTTCGAAATAATGGGAAAGTGAATATCAAAACGGCTCCCCTTCCCCTTCTCGCTGCGAACATCGATTTTTCCGTCATGGGCGGTCACGATTCCGTGGACTACCGCCAATCCAAGCCCCGTCCCCTCCCCTACCTCCTTAGTCGTGAAAAAAGGAACAAAGATCTGTTCCTTAATTTCGGGACTCATTCCAATTCCTTGGTCCTCCACCGCAAGAATAACTTCGTTTTCAGAGGCCAATGTTTCAATCTTTAGAGAACCTCCCCGTGGCATGGCTTGAATCGCATTCACTACAAGGTTCACGAGAACCTGGTGAATTTGAGTACCATCCGCCATGATTTCGGGGAGTTCGTTTGAAAGTTCCCTCACGAGTACGATCCCGGACTTTTCGGCCCGCCCATCAAAAAAGTAGAGATCCTGCTCAACAATCTGGTTCAGGTCGATCCACTCCCGTGTGGGAGGTTGAACCCTGGCAAAAAGCATGAGTTTTTTTATAACTTCACGGGCGTACAGGGCCGCTTTGATAATTTTCTCCAAGTCCTCAAGGGTCTGTTGGGGCAAATCTTCCTGCTTTTGGCTCAATTGAGCGAATCCAAGGATATTGCCAAGCGGTTCATTGAGCTCGTGGGCAACGCCTGCTGCGAGTTGCCCAATGGTTGCAAGCCGATCGGTGTGGCGTAAATGTTCTTTAAGTTCATTCCGCTCTTTTTCGTTTTCCCTCTTCTCGATTAACCGTCCGATCTCATCTCCAACAATGTTAAGGAGTGTTCTTTCCTCGAATAGAAATGGACCTTCAGCCGCAGGAGGTCGTTGTTCCGTGTAGCAAATTTCAACGTGTCCCCGTTTAATATCCCGAAAAACGATGTCTGCTTTCTGTTTTTGGATTCCATTCCGCCAACCTGGAGATTTGAAAGTATATTCATCGAAATCGATTTTTGCGCAGGCAATATCAGGGTATTGCCATGCTGGTGGCAGAATTTCCACAACCTCCTGGAGAATGGCATTTAGTTCAAGGTCACGTCTTTCCAGGGAGCGGGCCAATCCATACAGGCAGGTCAGTTCCTTTACACGTTCCCCGAGTTCAAATTGGATACGGTGATTGTATGTGGCGATTCCAATTATTTTGACTAAGTTTTCGATGACCGGAACCATTTTCGCCGGAAATGTGTTTCCTCGTTTCCAAACAAATTCGAGGAGACCTTTGTCTCTGTTCCCAATTTGGAAGGGAACCCATACCAGATATCGAAATATCTCCTCCTTGAAGCTAAGTTTTTTCTTCATACCAAGATGGGATTTAAAGACAATATGGTTAGTTTTTTCCGTATAGAAACTTCCCTTGGGGGAGAGGCAGGAGGAAGGAGCTTTCAGCCTGTCAAGGAGGAATTCCTGTTTGAACCAGGTATCGTCTTCCCTCCCCTCCTTGGATGAGGGCCGTGGGATGACCCCTATTAATTCTTTTCCTTCCGCCTCCCGGTTAATTTTCCATCGGGTAAATTTGGAGTCTTCTAAAATCAAAATTTCGAGGGAATCACAATCCAGATGAGAAAGAAGAAGTTCAGCCACTTCGCGAAGGTATGTAGAGCGGGAAAACTCTTTGTTGGCCTTGTTGAGGATTTCGCAGGAAAGGTTTTGAAATTCCATGCCACACTGGTTCCAGGCATTTTCCCTAAGATCCTTTGGGACTTTCTTGTGCATGACTTTCCAGAAAGGTCTATTTTATGAAAATCGGAAACCCCTTTCCATACAATTCTTTTTCACTCAAGGTGAAAATTTTTCAGGCTTACCGGTAAGCGGAACGTAATTTCGGTCTTTCCTTCCCTGAAAAAATTGCGAACGAAGGATTCAAGATCAATAACCAAAATTTTTCATTCCCTTAGTGTGCCTGCGCGGGTCTTTACTCCTCAAAGATTTATTGAAGGTGGATCTCCAATAATTTTGGTCGTGAAACCCTTCCACGAAATATTGGGCAACCATCGTGCCAATACTGACATTCCAGCCTTTTTGATTAATCAGTTTCCTCTTCTGAACTCGATCATCTAAATGGTTGAATAATTGGATCTTTTTTTTCCCCAGGATCCCGGTTTGGAAAGAAAAAAATGCGACCACTCCTTGCCGTGAAAGGAAAAGTGGGGATTTTTGTACCAGTGGGACCAAACTCCTCAATTTGTTAAAAAAGGCTATTCGCATCTGAAACTTGCAGCATCATTGAAGGCAATCACACCTGGACGGTCGCAATCCTCATTATCGACCGGAAAACTCTGGCAAAGAAAAGAAAAGGCCAAAAGATGTTTCGGACGTGGTAATCGTTCCTTGGAATCCCGCAACTTAGAAACCGGTTTTTCATCAATCCGGGGAATCCCCCCAGAGGATGGTGGCCAGTTTCACCCCGCTGGGACATCACGCCCCGGCCAGGTCAACTCCCATTAGTGGGTCCATCCATTTCATCCCCGGAAGAGAATAGAAAATTTCCCTTGGCTAACATGAAGTAGGGATAAGACTTATCTCTTGAATCCACCTAAGTTTCGTTTCCCGCCGATTGGTATCTGTGCGGATTTTTCACTGGCACGGAAATTGATTACCTCGTTTCTCCTGATGGATCGGAATTGAAATGATCTCCGGCAAGCGATTCATGATTTGACTCGAATTTCTCGGTCTGGAGATTCAGGTAAGCAACTCTTTTTTCTCTGTCGTAACGGGAGAGACTGACCTCGCCAAGGAGAAAAAATGGTACCCCGTAATTCTGAATCTCAGAAGGGAAACAAAGGTCGATCTCCCTCCGATCGGACCAACTCACAAGGGCAGGAAATCGATGCAGAGGCTCTCAAGGGCTTGTGTTTGAATTGCGCGAACCGCGAAACCTGTCAATTTCCGAGGTCCGAGGGCGGAGTATGGCACTGCCAAGAATACGTGGAAGAGCGTTGACGTTTCGCAGGCCAAGCCGGATGGCAAAAGTCAAAAAAAGGAACCGAAATGCATTCGGAACATGCGGAAACCATTACTGAGAAAGCCAAGGTAGACCACGGCGGACTCATTGCCCTCTTGGAGCAGGTTCAGGCGAAGTATGGATACCTTCCGGAAGAAAAGCTGAGAACGATTGCCAGTGAAACCAACCGCTCATTGGTGGAAGTTTACGGGGTGGCCACCTTCTACAAGGCCTTCAGCATGAAGCCCAGAGGAAAACACCTCATCTCCGTCTGCCTGGGAACGGCCTGCCACGTGCAAGGCGGTCCGGGAATCGCGGAAGCGCTCCAAAGAGAACTGGGGATCCAATCGGGCGAAACCACGCCCGACAAGGAGTTCACACTGGAGACCGTGAACTGCCTCGGGGCCTGTGCCCTGGGTCCTGTTGCGGTGGTGGACGGTCGCTATTTCTCCAAGGTCAGGACCCCCATGATCAAGGATATCCTCGAGCGGACCAGCAAGGGCCTGGAAGAGGTCAAGATCGAAACCGACCAACGCGTATTCCCGGTGGAGGTGAGCTGCGCCCGCTGCAACCATAGCCTCATGGATCCTCAGCACATTCTCGACGGCCACGCTTCCATTCGCGTCACGGTTTCCTTTGGCAACAAGCACGGATGGCTGGTCCTCTCCAGCCTTTACGGCAGCTACAAGGTCGCCTCAGAGTACGAGATCCACATGGACGAAATCGTCCATATGTTTTGCCCCCACTGCCATGCCGAGTTAATTGGCGCCGGACAGTGCAGCGACTGCGGAGCGCCCATGGTGCCCATGATCGTTCGGGGAGGGGGCGTGGTCCAGATCTGCACCCGCCGCAGGTGCCAGGGCCACATGCTGGATCTGGGCGGTGTACCGCTCGGATAAGCGATTGGACTGTCGAACGCTGCCCGAGAGGAGATGTTGTGAAAAGCCTTTCAACCGTCGAGGAATTTATCGGGTACCGGAGGCGCATTCTGGACGGGAGGAAGCTGCAGTACGAAAAGCCGACCTTGGTTGTTTGCGCCGGGACTGGGGGTCAAGCCAGCGGTTCGAACGACGTCCTGCGGGTCATCAAGCGATACATCCTCGACCGGAGCCTTCAGGCGAAGATCGGTTTGCGGGTCACCGGGTGTCAGGGATTCTGTGAGATGGACCCCTTCATCCTGGTGGAACCCGGACGGCAGCTCTACCCCAAGCTGAAGATGGAGGACGTGCCCGGAGTGATCGAGGCTGCCGTGGGCAAGTTCGTAGATGAAAGTCTCATTTACAAAGATCCTCACGATCAAAAGCAATACAACACCCAGGACGACATTCCCTTCTTCAGGAAGCAGAAACGAACCATACTTGGAAACAACGAGAAGCTGGATCCCATCCGAATCTTAAACTACATCGAGCGGGGCGGATATGAGGCAACCCAAAAAGTCCTGTCGAAGATTGATCCCGGATGGATCATCGAGCAGGTCAAGAAATCGGGATTGCGAGGCCGCGGAGGAGCCGGTTTCCCAACGGGAAAGAAGTGGGAACTCGCCCGGGCTTCCGGCAACGGGGCCGAGCAAAAGTACATGGTCTGCAACGCCGACGAAGGAGATCCCGGTGCCTATATGGACCGTAGCCTGCTGGAAGGCAATCCCCACGCCATCATCGAGGGTCTGCTGATCGGCGGAATCGCCATAGGCGCCACCCAGGGCCTGATCTACGTCCGCAGCGAGTACCCGCTCGCCATTAAGCACAGCATCATCGCTCTTCGCCAGGCCCGGGACCTGGGACTATTGGGGGAAAACATTCTGGGCACCAGGATCGATTTCGACATCAAGATCGTTCGGGGGGCAGGCGCCTTCGTGTGCGGCGAGGAGACGGCGCTCATCAAATCGGTCGAGGGTCGGATTGGGGAACCCCGGCAGCGCCCGCCCTATCCCATCGAAAAGGGAATTGGGGGCCATCCGACCTGCATCAACAACGTGGAAACCCTGGCCAACATTCCCGTAATCATTAATCACGGCGGGAAGGCTTTCGCCGAGGTGGGAGTCCCTGGAAATACCGGAACCAAGATCTTTTCCCTGGTGGGGAAAATCAAGAACACGGGCCTGGTGGAAGTCCCGCTGGGCATCAAGATTTCGGAGGTGGTTTACGACATCGGAGGCGGACCTCCCGGAAAGGCGAAGATCAAGGCCGTCCAGACCGGCGGACCCTCCGGGGGATGCATACCCGCCCGGATGTTCGACCTGTCCATAGACTACGACAGCCTCGTGAAGGCGGGTTCCATCATGGGGTCGGGCGGCATGATCGTCATGGACGACGACACTTGCATGGTGGACGTGGCCAAGTACTTCATGCGCTTTCTCAAAGACGAATCGTGTGGAAAATGTTTTACCTGTCGGAAGGGAACCCAGCGCATGTACGAGATCCTGGACGACGTTTCTCACGGGAAAGCCACCCAGGACGATCTCGTTCTTCTTGAGGAGCTGGCCCACGTTGTTCGGGATACCTCGATGTGCGGCCTGGGGCAGTCCGCGCCCAACCCCGTGCTCAGCACGCTTCGATACTTTCGAAAGGAATACGACCGGCACATTAATGACAAACGTTGCGATGCCCACGTCTGCAAGGATCTGGTGGGCGCGCCGTGTCAATCCGCCTGCCCCCTCGGGACCGAGGCCTGGCGATATGTGGCCCAAATCGGCCGTGGGGAATACGAGGAGGCCTACCGGATCATCCGGGAGGCCAACCCCTTCCCCTCCATTTGCGCCCGGGTCTGCCACCACCCCTGCGAGACCCATTGCCGGGCCGGGACCACCGGAGGCAAGCCGGTGGCCATACGGGCTTTGAAGCGCTTCATCACCGACCGAATCGAGCCCTCGACGTACAAGCCACAGAAGAATGAATGGCCCGACGGTGCACCTCCCCGGGTGGCCATCATCGGTTCAGGCCCCGCCGGCCTGACTGCGGCCCATTACCTGTCCCTCCAAGGCTGCAAGGTGACGATTCACGAGGCGGAGAAAAAGCCCGGCGGGATGCTGACATGCGCCATTCCTTCTTATCGCCTCTCCCGAGAGGTGATTGAAAAGGAAATCGACGCCCTGCTCGACGATGACATCACCTTGAAGTACGACGTTGCACTCGGTCGTGATTTCGACATCGACAGCCTGTTCGAAGCGGGGTTCAGTGCCGTCCTTCTGGCCATCGGTGCCCACAAGAGTAAGCCCCTGCGGCTGGACTCCGAGGACGCGGAGGGCGTGCTGTCCTCGATCGAATTCCTGAAGGCCTTCAACCTGAAAAACCAGCAACTCGCAAAAGGGAGGGTGGGGGTCATCGGCGGGGGGAACTCCGCTATCGATGCGGCCCGAATGGCCCTGCGCCTAGATGAAGTGAATAGCGTCACCATTCTCTACCGGCGGACCCGGGACGAGATGCCCGCCTTCACCGAGGAGATCGAGGCCGCCGACCAGGAAGGCATCAAGATCGAGACCCTTGTTTCTCCCGTCCGGGTCATCACCAAAGACGGCCGCCTGGCGGGGCTGGAGTGCATCCGGAACGAACTGGGCGAGGCCGATGAAAGCGGCCGGCGCAGGCCGGTGCCGGTCAGGGGCACGGAGCACTCGATCGATCTCGACACTCTGATCGTGGCCATCGGTGAAGATTCGGGCATCGATGCCCTCACCCCCGCGCGGACGAGCCACATCGAGATCACCAAATGGAACACGGTGCGAGTGAACCACACCACATTGCAGACCAACCGACCCGGGGTCTTCGCCGCCGGGGACGTCGTTCGCGGTCCCAATACGGTTGTGGAGGCCATCGCGGACGGAAAAAATGCGGCTCTAATGATTGGGCGGTTCCTTAAGAAGGAAACCTTGCTCCAGCCCTACACCCCCAGGCTTCCACGGGTCTACGTGGAACCCGTAGCGGGCGAAGGCGCCGCGAACGTCGCCCGGGTTGATCCTCCCCGCACTCCTGTGGAAAGGCGCAAACGCAACTTTGTCGAAGTCGAGGTGACCTTGGCCCAGAGTGATGCCAGGCGGGAAGCGCTACGCTGCCTGCGGTGCGACCTGGAATTCACGGTTCCCAAGGAAGAGAAAGAAGCGGGTGCAGGAACAGGGAGGCAGACAGCGTGATTACTTTAAATATAAACGGCTTGAAGGTCACCCTGGAACAGGGAACCACCATCCTGGAGGGGGCTCGGTTTCTGGGCTTTCCCATTCCAACCCTCTGCCACATGGATGGGCTATCACCCTACGGCGCCTGCCGCCTCTGCGTGGTGGAAACCGGGGAAGGGAAAAACGCAAAACTGGTCACCTCCTGTACCTACCCCGTCCAGGAAGGCATGGTGGTTCGGACCGCCTCCTCCCGCATCCTGAAGGCGCGAGCGATGATCCTGGAGCTGATGCTGGCGTCTTGCCCTCAGTCCAAGGTGATTCAAGATTTGGCGGCAAAGTATGGTGTTCGCAAGCAGCGCTTCAAACAGGAGTATGAAGACTGCATCCTCTGCGGGCTTTGCGTGCGCATGTGCGAAGAACAGATGATGGCTAAGGCCATCGGCTTCCGTGGCCGGGGGGAGCACCGCACCATCGGCACGCCTTTCGACACCCCATCGGAGGAATGCCGCCAATGTGGAGGCTGCATCTACGTGTGCCCGGTTTGCACCTTGCGGTGCACTTACACCCAACCGGAAAAGGCGGTCTGTGGGGGATGCACCAACTTAGCTCCCCCCTGCGTTGAAAGCGGGAAGTTCGACGACATGATGTGCTACATGGATCCCTGTGTTGCCTGCGAGATCGTCAAAAACCAAAAAACGACCCCCGAGGATAAAGAACACCAGCACAAAGGAGCAGAACGGCATGTCTCAAACATTGTCAAGGGTTAACTCATCTGCGGCAACGCTAACCAAGAATAGAACGGAAGGGTCTGTCACGCCCATCTCCGGTATGTGTGTGACTTGCGTGGACGGCTGCATCGGGATGTGCGAGATCGGGAAATCCGCCTACCGGGGCCACGAGGTGATTTACCCCCAACCCTTTGGCGTCATCACTACTGCCTCGGAAAAGGTCTACCCCGTGGACTACTCGCACTTCAACATCATGGGTACCTCGGTAGGCGCCCACGGCATCGAGGCAGATTCGGACAAGGCCATCTTCCCTAACGTGAACCTCGAAGTGCGCTTCGGCAGCGACAAGGGGATAAAGTTCCGGTACCCCTGGATCATTCCGGGCATCGGCTCCACCAACGTGGCCAAGAACAATTGGGAGGGCCTGGCCATAGGATCCGCCCTGGCGGGAACGGGCCTCACCATTGGCGAAAACGTCGCCGGTATGGATCCCGAGGCCGTGATCCGGAACGGCAAGGTGATCGACACGATGGACTTGAAACGAAGGGTGAAGCTCTTTCAAGATAACCAGCGCGATGGGTACGGCGCCATCATCGTCCAGGCCAATGTGGAGGACACGCGGATAGGCGTGCAGGAATACGCTATCCAGGAACTCGGCGTGGAAATCGTGGAGATCAAGTGGGGCCAGGGGGCCAAGAATATCGGCGGTGAGGTCAAGGTCAAGGACCTCAAAAAGGCCCAACTGCTCCATGAGCGTGGATACGTGGTCCTTCCGAATCCCACTGACCCCGATGTGATCAAAGCTTTCGAACGGGGTTCCTTCAAAGAGTTCGAACGGCACTCACGCGTCGGCATGGTGGATGAGGAGTCCTTTGCGCGGCGCGCCGAGGATTTGCGTATAGCAGGAGCCAAATACGTGTTCCTGAAGACGGGGGCGTACCGGCCTGTCGATCTGGCTCGGGCCGTAAAGTTTTCCTCCAAATATAAAATCGACCTACTCACGGTGGACGGCGCCGGAGGCGGCACGGGCATGAGTCCCTGGCGGATGATGAACGAATGGGGCATGCCGCCAGTGGAGCTTCATTCCTTGCTCTACGAGTACACAAAACAGTTGGCCGACAAGGGGGAATACGTGCCCGCACTTGCCGTGGCCGGCGGATTCACATTCGAGGACCAGATCTTCAAGGGACTGGCGATGGGCGCGCCTTTCGTAAAGCTGGTCGGCATGGCCCGCGGTCCCATTGCTGCCGCCATGGTGGGTAAGACCATCGGACGGACCATCAACGAACAACAAATCCCCGTCTACGTTGAGCGTTTCGGCAGCACCAAGGACGAGATCTTCGTCACCGCTCCCGAGTTGCGCAAGCAGCTGGGTGACGGGGAGTTCGAACGACTCCCCACTGGGGCCATCGGGCTTTTCACCTACTACGAACGGCTCGCCCAGGGATTGCGTCAGCTCATGGCCGGTACCCGGAAGTTCGACCTGGGCCATATCACCCGGGACGACGTCGCGGCCCTCACTCGGGAGGCGGGGGAGATCAGCGGCATCACATACATCAAGGATGTGGACCGAGAAGAGGTGCAGGAGATTCTAAAAGGGTAATCGTAATTGGCATCCTTGATTCGAACAGGGTGAGCCGGCAAGTGAGGGTCCCCGACAAATCGCCAATCTTCGGAAAGGAAGGTTCCCATGGCGAGCAAAGAAAAAACTTCCGGCCGGGGCGGGGGCTCCGGGTCCGTCAGTACTGTTCTGCCAAGCAGAGGGGCCTGCATCCGGCTCGGGAAGGGAGAGATCGGGGGAAAGGCCCAGGGTCTGACCCGGATTCAGGACGTCCTGCGGGGCCGGTTGAACAGGGAAGAATTCCCGGCGTTCGAGGTCGACATTCCCTGGTTCTGGGTGATTTGCACTGAATGGTTCGACCGTTTCATGGAACAAAACAACCTTTACGACATTGCCCTGTCGGACATGAAGGATCCGCACATAGCGAACGCCTTTCAGAAAGCGGAGATTCCGGCGGAACTGGTGGAACAATTGAGCCGTTTGATCGCGGAGGTGCAGGCTCCCCTGGCGGTCCGATCCTCCAGCCTGCTGGAGGATGCTCTCGAGGAGCCATTCGCGGGCGTTTACGGGACCAAGATGGTCCCCAACAACCAGTTCAGCTCTTATGCCCGCCTTAAGACCCTGCTGGAAGCGGTGAGGTTTGTTTATGCTTCGACTTTTTTCCGGGACGCCAAAAGCTATCGTCAAGCCATGCGGCGATCGCACCGGGATGAAAAGATGGCGGTCATGATTCAAGAGGTGGTGGGTCGCCGTCATGGCGACCGCTTCTACCCCAATGTCTCCGGCGTGGCGCGGTCGTACAACTTCTATTCCTTCGGGCATGGCGGGCCCGACCATGGCGTGGTGAGTCTGGCCCTGGGTTTGGGAAAGACCATCGTGGACGGAGGCAGGTGCTGGACCTATTGCCCGGCCTATCCCAGGAGTAAGCCCCCTTTCGGTTCAACGAAAGAGCTGCTCACTCAGACCCAAACCGAATTCTGGTCCTTGAACATGGGGAAGATCCCCTCCCCCGATCCTATCCGGGAAACCGAGTACCTGCTCGAAGGAAACCTCGGAGACGCGGAGCAGGATGATGTTCTTCAGCATGTGGCCTCAACCTATGATCCGCAGGCCGACAGGATCATCATGGGTACCGGCTCAACCGGCCCGAGAGTGCTGGACTTCGCCCCCTTGCTGACCCTGAACGATTTCCCCCTGAACGATTTGGTCCGGAAACTGCTCCATATCTGCGAGGAGGCCTCGGGCCATCCCATGGAGATCGAGTTCGCCGTGAATTTATACCAGGGAGGTGGGGGCACAGCGCACTTCGGTTTCCTCCAGGTCCGCCCCATGTTCGTTTCCGAGGACCGTGTGGAGGTTGGGGAGCATGAGCTCCATGGCGACCATGTCCTCGTGGCTTCAGAGCAGGTGCTGGGAAACGGACATATGGACTCCCTCAAAGACGTGGTCTACGTGATGCCCGAGACATTCTCCGCCAAAAATACCTGGCTGATTGCCGCCGAACTGGATGAGATGAACCGGTGTCTCCTTGAACTCAACCGCCCGTATCTATTAATGGTTCTCGGCCGTCTCGGAACCGCGGATCCGTGGCTGGGAATTCCCGTGAAGTGGGGACAGGTGTCCGGCGCCAAGGTCATCGTCGAGACCATTTCGCCGGAAATGAACGTGGACATGAGTCAAGGATCGCATTTTTTCCACAACGTCACCTGTCTCCGGGTTCTCTATTTTTCCACGGACAAGACCGGGCAATATCCCGTTCGGTGGGAATGGCTCAAACGACAAAAAAAGGTAAAAGAATCGCAGTTCGTCCGTCACGTTGTGCTGGATAAACCGCTCAGTGTCAAAGTGGACGGCCAAAGTGGCAGGGGGGTAATCTCCTATGAAAGAGCAGACCAAGTTAGCGATTAAACTCCTGGAAGCCCTCACGGAACGGGCCAAGGAACTCACCTGCCTGTATGCCATTGAGGAAGTTTTAAAAACACCGGACGCCGATATTGAACAGGTCTGCAACAATATCATTCGTGCGATCCCACCAGGATGGCAATACCCCGAAGTTTGTCAGCCTCAGATTTCCCTGGAAGGCAAGGAAATCCAACCTGAAAATTTCAAGAAAACACCTTGGTTGCTGAGCGCTAACGTCCTTCAACAGAACGAAGTTGTGGGAACAATCCGCGTTTATTACACACAGGAGATGCCCGAAGCGGAATTCGGCCCCTTTCTCAGGGAAGAGAAGAAACTCATTGAAACCATTGCAGACCGCCTTAGCCACTTCCTGACCTACAGGAAGATGCGGCACGTTTTCCAGGAATGGCAAGCCTCCGGCCGGGACCTCTCGGAAAGCCGCGGAAAAGACTGGGAGGCGGTGCTGGATCTCATCCGCCAGACCGACAACGCGCTTTTCCTGAGAATCTCCAACAAGATGCTCAATCACCTGTGCTGGAGTGGAATCGAGGAGGCCGAGGAGTTGAGGCAGGATTACAAGCCCAATGCCGGGCGTGGCGGCCTCCACCTGGACGAAGCAGTGAAGCGGCCCGAGTTGGGAAGGTTGCTCGGTTTCTCAACCGAATTCACGCAGAAGATATTCCGGATCGCAGCAAATCGCCTGAGCGGCAGTGAAATCCTGTCCCGCATTCACATGTGGATCCAGGAGGACAAGCTCAGCGCTTTGCTGCAGGTCGTGCGTCGCCACCTGCCTTTGTCGGAGATCTCCACAACGCTCCGGCGTTATTTCGGAACGACCCAGGAGGAGGCGGACGAGCATTATCCCATAGCGAGAAGCCTGAAGGTCCTTCTGATAGGACGCATCCTTTCCGACCAGCAACCCTACATCAACCTGGTCAAGGACTGCGTGAATATCGAGGATCTGTATAACCTGCTCCGAAAGGTGATCTTTTCCACGGTGAGCCAGGGGAGGCTCGGAGGAAAAGGTGCTGGCCTTTTCCTATCGTCGCAGATCCTGAATAAGGTCAAGAAAACCGACAAGATGCTTTCCTCGGTTCGAACTCCCAAAACCTGGTATATCTCTTCGGACATGATGTTTCATTTCATTCAGTACAACAACATGGACGAGGTCATCGGACAGAAATACAAAGGGGTTGAAAGAGTCCGTCTCGAATACACCCACGTCACCGAGATGTTCGCGCAGTCGGGTTTTCCACCGGAAATGGTCACCGAACTGTCCGAGGTTCTGGATGATTTCGGGGACAGCCCCTTGGCGGTACGAAGTTCATCCCTTCTTGAGGATCGCATGGGATCTGCCTTCTTCGGCAAATACAAAACTGTGTTCCTGGGAAATCAAGGAACGAAGGAGGAGCGTCTCCACGATCTCATGCACGCGGTAGCCGAAGTTTACGCGTCCATTTTCGGCCCTGATCCCATCGAATACAGGGCTGAGCGGGGGCTTCTGGATTTCAGCGAGCAGATGGGTGTCATGATCCAGGAAGCCGTTGGAACGCGAATTGGGTCTTATTTTTTCCCTGTGTATTCGGGAGTCGCCCGAAGTCGGAATGATTTCAGATGGGCATCCGAAATCAAGCCGGAAGACGGCGTCATCCGCATCATTCCAGGTTTTGGGACCCGGGCTATGGACCGGACCAGCGATGAACATCCCATAATGGTCATACCCGGCCGCCCCTCTTTCGTGTTGGACAGGACTGTAGAGGAAAGCAATGACAGCGCGCCAAAGAGAATCGATGTGATCAATCTGGAGACCAACAGTCTTCAAACAGTCGAACTGACCCAGCTTTTGAAGGAGCTCGGAGAGGCGTTTCCCCACGTGGACCAGATCCTCTCGGTTCCTGAAAACGGGCGTTTTGTTTCCTTGGAAAAAGAAAAGGTAGAAATCGAAAAAGAACAGTGTGTGGTCACCTTTGCAGGATTGATCACCGCCAGTCCTTTTATTCTGGAGATCCGGAATCTCCTGAAAGTCCTCGAAGACAAATTGGGAGTGCCTGTAGTGATCGAGTTTGCCTCGGACGGGGAACATTTGTACCTCTTGCAGTGCCGGCCCCAAACTTTCGCCCGAGCTCCCCGCCCGACCCCCATCCCCAAAGGCATAACCAGGGACAAGATCGTCTTTTCCGCAAACCGATATGTTTCGAACGGACTGATCCCGAACATAACTCATATTGTCTACCTGGACCCGAAGGGATTCGAAGAGTTGAAGGAACCTTCCCACCATGCGGCAATAAAATTGGCACTGGGGAAACTCAACCAGGTTCTTCCAAAACGGCAGTTTGTATTTATTGGACACTGTTGTTGGGGAGGCCGCGACGACAACCGCGGCGCCACCGGGTTGCAATACCATGACATAAAAAACGCGGCAGTTCTCGTCGAATTGTTCAATCTCGAGAGCAACGGCGAAACCGGACTTTCTCCGGGAATACATTCCCTGCAGGATCTTATGGATTCTGACATTCGCTACCTTCCTATCTTCCCGGATGACGAAAGCACATGCTTCAACAAACGCTTCCTTACGGGATCGCCCAACGCCTTCCCCGAAATGCTTCCCGAGTATGCGTTTCTTTCCGATTTGATTCGGGTGATTGATCTCTCCAAAGCTACCGACGGAAAGATTATGCAAGTGCTCATGAACGCCGATCTGGACGAAGCCGTAGGCATTATTGCGAAACCTGAGGAGGAGGTGTTAAAACCGGAGAAACAGATGCCTTTCGAAGACGGGCATCCTGAAAACTATTGGCGCTGGCGTCAAAGAATGGCCGACCAGATGGCCGCAGAGCTGGATCCCCACCGTTTCGGTGTTGCGGGTTTTTACATCTTTGGGAGTACGAAAAACGGCACCGCAGGACCCGCCAGCGATATCGACATTTTGATCCATTTCCGAGGAACGGAAAAACAGCGTGAGGATCTGCGGCTTTGGCTCGAGGGATGGAGCTTGTGCCTCGATGAAATCAACTACCTTCAAACAGGATACCGGTCGAAGGGGTTGCTGGACGTCCACATTGTGACCGACGAGGACATCACAAATAAAACCAGCTACGCCGTGAAGATCAACGCGGTCACCGACGCCGCACGCCCACTGAACACAAAAAAATCTGCAGGAACTTGTGAGAAGATTGAAGAAACAGAAAGGCCTTATGTCAGATAAGGAGCTGATTAATGTCCACCTACCTTCAGAGGCTTATGGCTGAGGTCAAATCCAAGAGTGCCGCCGAGCCAGAATTCCACCAGGCGGTAGCGGAAGTGGCCGAGTCGCTTGGCCCCGTCCTGGAGCGCTATCCCCATTACCGGGAAGCCAGGATCCTGGAACAAATCATCGAACCCGAGCGGGCGATCCTGTTCCGCATTTCGTGGGTCGATGACGCCGGACGTGTTCATGTCAATCGCGGCTATCGGATCGAAATGAATGGCGCCATCGGACCGTACAAGGGTGGCCTGCGCTTCCATCCCTCGGTAAACCTGGGAATCCTGAAATTCCTCGCTTTCGAACAGGTATTCAAGAATAGCCTCACGACGCTGCCCATGGGTGCCGCGCAGGGGGGCGCGGACTTCGACCCGAAGGGAAAGAGCGATAACGAGGTCATGCGATTCTGCCAGAGCTTTATGAATGAGCTGTATCGTCACATCGGCCCGAACAGGGACATTCCGGATACGGATATCGGGGTGGGCGGACGTGAAATCGGCTACCTGTTCGGCCAGCACCGCAAGCTCCGGAACGAGTTCACCGGAGCTCTGACCGGGAAGGGATTGAACTGGGGCGGTTCCCTGTTACGGTCGGAGGCAACGGGTTACGGAGTGGTGTACTTCGCGGCGGAGATGCTGGCGACCAGAAAGGAGACCCTCGAAGGGAAAACGTGCCTGGTCTCGGGGAGCGGCAAGGTGGCTCAGTACACGATCGAGAAACTGATCGAACTCGGAGCCAGGGTGGTAACGGTCTCCGATTCGAGCGGACACATTCATGATCCGGAAGGCATCGATCGGGATAAGCTGGTCTGGTTGAAGGAACTGAAAAACATCCGCCGCAGCGGCCTCCGGACATTCGCGGAAAAGTACCCCAGCGCTGAATACACCCCCGCTGAGGCGGGAGATCTGGAAGAAAACCCTCTCTGGAACCATAAGGCGGTTTGTGCATTCCCCTGCGCCACCCAAAACGAGATCAATGGCAGGGATGCGCAAAACCTGCTGCAGAAGGGTGTTTACGTGGTTTCCGAGGGAGCCAACATGCCCACCACACCGGAAGGGGTAAAGCTCTTCGTCAACCAACGGATCCTGTACGGTCCGGGGAAGGCGGCCAACGCCGGCGGTGTGGCGGTTTCGGGGCTGGAAATGGCCCAGAACAGCATGCGATTTGCCTGGACGCGCGAGGAAGTGGATCACCGACTCCGGGTGATCATGGAAAACATCCACAGGACCTGTCTGGACGCGGCGGAGGATTTCGGCACCCCGGGCAATTACGTGAACGGAGCAAATATCGCCGGTTTCGTCAAGGTTGCCGACGCAATGATTGACCAAGGGGTTATTTGATCGGATCTTTTTTGTCCCAAATTGGATTTACTTCCAGTGACCGATCTGACGTCCTCCCCGAAAACTGTTCCAAAATGTGAGTTAGAATTTTGAGAGTTTTGCGGGTTTCGGGAAGGACGTCATCGAGTCGGAGTGCGGACCGGTGTGGACGCGGGAACGATCATCCCGCGTCCTCAGATAAGTCGTTTATAATGAACAAGTTAATATGGTGGAGGCGGCGGGAATCGAACCCGAAACCCCTACTTATTCAAGGAATTCCAAAGCCGGACAGAATAAGTCGCAATCAGGTCACCACCAGCCGCAAATCGGACACCCTCAAGAAGTTACCTCACAGCCCCTGAGTAAAAGTCGGACAGAAAAAGGACTCATCGGATCCAACCCCGGACTCGCCGGGAGCACAACCAGAGCACAACAGGAGCATAACGGGAAAGTCCCACTCAAAGAAAAAACGCCCAGAGAATCTCTATACAGAGTGGGACCTGGAGACACCCCCAAAAAACTTTTCCCCTCTCTTCCCTCCGACCTTCAGAGAGTTGTGAGTGTCTGGCCAAATCTGCCGGAGGAGATAAAAAAAAGCATCTTCGCAATCATCAGCGTGGTTTGTCAATAGAACGACCGGAAGTGTGAACTCTTACGCGGACTCAAAATTGCCACTTTCGCTGACGACGTACACCTCATTGGTCATTCTTCGCTCGTTCAATATTGATGGATCCCAGGTGGCGGAACGAACCAAGCGATTGGGAACCGTTAGCGTGCCGATCCTTCCTTCCGAAAAGATTTTGTAATGATCCCCGCGCATCACACCCCCTTTCACCGCAACGGCTGGGAACGTTTTGTTTTGGATAGTAAGGAGCCCCTAGTTTCCGTCTGAGTGAGAATGCCTCCTTGACTATTGATTTCCTGTTCATGGCATAGACCTCCTGGTTGTTCCTCCAAAACTAATCTAAAGTGTCTCAGAAGGTCTGGTATGTCCACAAAGAGGAAAAAAGCAAAGTGATACATCAAACTGTGATTTTTTTAATTTCTTCATATTCCTTATTCCTTCATGACCTTCACCACGGTATCCATCCAGCATTGACTGCCGGCGATCGGATCGCCGACATTGGGGATGATGGTATTCACGTGAGCGCCGTAATCGGTCCACCACCTGTTGCGGCAGTCAGACTCGTCGACGTGAACGTGGGATTTCTTACCCGAAGCGTACTCCCCCCACGCCCAATGTCCTGCATGATGGGCAATCGCAACGCATCGGGGGTGAACCCCCTCGGTGAGGTGAGCTTTGGTGATCAGTTCACCAACGGTGGATCGCACCACGATGGTATCGCCATCCCGGATTCCGCGGGCGGCGGCCGTACTGGGGTTTAGCCAAGCCGGGTTTTCGTGGTGGAGCTCCGTAAGCCACTTGCAACCCTGTGTGCGAGAGTGGGTCTGCACCGGGACCTTGAAGGTAGTCAAGATGAGATCATCGTCCTTCATCGCCTCGTGGGCCGAGATTGGCATCCAGGCAGGGAGAGGATCGAAGCCTTTTTCTGCGAGGGTGTCGGATCGGATCTGGACCACGCCGCGCTCGTAGCTCCCGGTCAAGGCCTCGCGATCCTGCCAGATCCCCTGCCGTTTCATGTACTCGAAGCCCCCGGCGTCCTTGATGCCGGGCGTGTTGTTGCAGGTCTCGCGGACGAATTCTTCCGCCGAGCCGAAGCCAAGATCGAGATTGAGCCTGCGCGCCAGTTCGCAGGCGACATCGATGAAGTTCCGGGCCTCGCCGAGAGGCGGGTGCATGGGTTGGCGAATATAGTACTCTGGGATTCCGTCCGGCGATGTCTTCCCCGCGCAGGTCCAGCGTTCGAGATAGGTAGCATCAGGCAGGATGAGGTCGGCGAGTTCCGTGGTCTCGCTCATGGCTACATCGACGCTAACCAAGAAGGGGACCTTGTCCTCATCAGCGAACAGGCGGGCATTGGCACGGCAATCGCCGTTCGCGTAGACCGGATTGTGGCAGAAGACGAGATAGAGATCCGGCCGCTCAGGACCTTTGTCTATCATGCTCACGATCTGGTGGGAAACTCCCCAATCTGTAATCGCAAATGCGCCTTCCTCCCCGGAAAGAATGTTTAGGCTTTTTGGAGGATCCTTTGGCTGGGGGAAGGGGAACGGATAGTTCCATTGTGGACGCAGTTTTCGGCTTCCAGTAGAACGGACGTTTCCGGAGATCGCCCGCAGCATGTAGATGGCGCGCTGGGTCTGGACGCCGTTGTGGTGCATGAACGCGCCCCTCATACCGGTGCACATCCCCGGACGGGACCGACCGAATTCGAGGCCAATTGAACGGATCTTTTCAGCTGGTACGTTGCTGATCCTTTCGGCCCAATCTGGGGTGTAAGGGGCGAGATGATCGTGGAGCTCCCCGACCGAGACGTTCGTGTGGTCACGAATGAATTCGCCGTCGTACAGATCGCTTTCCATCAGGACGTGACACAGGGCGAGGACAACGGCCAAGTCGGTTCCCGACTTCACGGGAATCCACTCTGAGGACTTGGCCGCGGTATTGGAAAGCCGCACATCGAAAGTGTAAATCTTCGCTCCCCGGGCCCGAGCCTCGACAAATTCGCGGGCGAAGGGAAGGTGGTTAAGGCCGGCATCAATAAAACTGCTTCCGAAGTTCAGGATGATGTTGCTGTCGCGGAAATCGGAAGCTCCTGCAACATCACCGGTCAGTCCCTTGGCGACCATTCCGGCCGTGGTGCAGATCGAGGTATGGTCGCCGATGGTTGCGGTGCCGTATAGCGGAAGGAAATAGTTGAGCATGATCAACCAGTCGGTCCCCACCATGCGACCATAGTGAAACATGAACTTCTCCGGAGTGCCCTCGTCGCGAAGGGATTCGAGCCCCTTGACCGGGCGCCCGGTGATCTCTCCTCCGTTCAGGAGTAGAGCCAGGGCTTCGTCCCAGGAGATCCTCCGCCACTTCCCTTCCCCGCGCCGCCCCGTGCGCTTAAGGGGATGGAGAATCCGGTCGGGATTGTAGACTTGGTTGATCCCGGCCTGCCCGCGCGGGCACAAGGTTCCGCCCGTGCTTATCATGGCGGGATGGCCTTCGATCTTTACCAGCCGACCCTCCTCGACGTAGCCGACAATGGCACATTGGGTGATGCACTGCCAGCATGCCGAAGGAATCAACTTCCGCTGCGCACCGGTTGCGGGGGAAAAATCGTTCCCGCCATGACTCAGGTCGAGATCCGATCCAACCGGTTCCGCAAAGCCGAAAGTGTCACCGGGTCGCAACATGGAACCGGAGCCGAGGGCGGCGAGTTTCAAGAAACGGCGGCGGCCAGAGGTACCGGCAAGTTCGTTATCAATGTCTGGTTTCATTTTAAAAATCCCCTCAACTTTGTCCGGCAAGCCGTTCGGGAAAATCCCTAATTAGACAGTTCTCAAGCGGCAGTGCCCCGAGCAGAAAGAGGCCGACAAGCCACTTGAGCGGTGCGTAGGCCTCGTCCCTGGCCCCTATCCCCCAGGCGATGAGAAGCACACCGGCGATCAACGTCGCGGTCAGGATTTCCATCCTGAGAGCCGATCTTTTCCTGCCCGGATTCGCTGAAAAGGGCCCGAGAATCGGCGGTTTTGGGTTCAGCTCAACCACCGGCACCAGTCGGAGCGCAAACAGGAAGGCAAGGATGGCGACGGCGTATGTCCCGAAAGTCAGGATCATTTCCGCCACGGTCGGCGAGTACGCGACGAGCGGCTTGGGCGTTGGCAGGTGCGGCCGGTACTGGGCGGGAACGACCAGGAGAAATCGTTTCGCCCACATCGCTGTGCCGATCGCGAGGGCGGCCGCGGCTGTCGGCCCCAGTTGGACCGATCCCCCCACAGCCTGGATGAGCAGGAACGCGAACGGCAGGACGAGCCCAGCGATCACGGTCAGCCAGAACATCACCGCGTACTCGCCGACCAGCAATGAATCGGACACGGCGCGCTCGACCGATAGGCTCGAGTACTGCGCCGTGAGGTGTTCCGAGAACAGGAAGTACAGGTAAAGGAAGACGACGAAGGCGAGAAAGCCACC
>JALGZU010000686.1 GCA_025774735.1 candidate division LCP-89 bacterium
GAGCTTATTCGGGCCATATACACAAGGATTACCGGAATTTATAGCTGCTTCACCCGGCATTTCGCAATATCCCGTCACGCAACTGGATACCTGCAAATGTGATTTTGGGCTTCCACTACCGGATTGGACCTATCTGGCTGATATCGACGGAATGATGCCGACGGATGAAGGGGAAATTCTCTACACATTCGAATCTGCCTGGCCCGATACGTCGACCTTGCAGGGACTCGCAGTGGGCATTCGGTCTGTCTCACCGACCGAACCAACGGCGATCCTAACTTTCCCGCTCTACGCTATGGAGCCCTACGATTCGGTCAAGGCGCTGGCATCCAGGATTTTGGACGACGTCCGCTCTATCAGTGTGGGGGAACCGCCGCCGCCCGAACCGCCGCTACCGACAGACTACGCGCTGAAACAGAACTATCCCAATCCGTTCAATGCACAGACCGTGATCGAATTTGAAGTGCCTTATGTATCCAGCGTCAAGCTGAGCATTTACGATATCCAGGGGCGGCTGGTGGCGACGCTGTTGGACCGACCTTACCCGGAAGGGAAACACCATATTTCATTTGATGGCGAGGATCTGTCGTCGGGGATCTATTTCGCCCGCTTGACCGCAGGATCCTATCCGCAGGATCCTATCACGAGACGAAGAAGATGGTGCTGCTGAAGTAGGGGGGACTTTTAGAATTTGAAACCGGAATGATCCGTAGTACGGCTATTCCGGTTTTTTGTTATGCAAATGGTTGGTTATGGATCGGGCCAATTTCAAACTGATGTCCGGCACTTCGGAAATCTGTTCGGTACTCGCTTCTTTCAGCTTTTTCAGCGAGCCGAAATGGCGCAGGAGGGCGTTTTTGCGGGCCGGGCCTATGCCGGGGATGCGGTCGAGTTCGCCTGACAGGGTGCGCTTCTTGCGCAGGGTGCGGTGGTAGTTGACAGCGAAGCGGTGGGCTTCATCGCGAATCTGAATGAGGAGTTTTAAGCCCGATGAACTCTTAGGGATACTCTGGGGATCGGGAAGGCCGGGCAGGAAAACCTCCTCCAGTTTCTTGGCCAGGCCGATGACAGGGAGGTTTTCGACGCCCAACTCTTTTAAGACGCTGATCGCTCGGTTCAACTGTCCCTTGCCGCCGTCGATTAGGACCAGGTCCGGCAAGGGCTTTTTTTCGTCCAATATTCTCTTATACCTTCTGCTAACGGCTTCCCCCATCATGGCGAAGTCGTCGGCGCCCTGGACGGTGCGGATTTTGAAGCGGCGGTATTCCTTCTTGTACGGTTTGGCGTCCTTGAAGCAGACCAGGGATGCCACGGCATCGCGGCCCTGGATGTTGGATATGTCGAAGGCTTCGATCAGCCGGGGCGGCTTATTCAGACGCAAATCCCTCTGCAGGGCTTTTAAGGCGTGGTGGATGAAATCCTTCTTCGTCTTCTGGAGTTTTAATTCTCCCAGTAGCAGTTCGGCATTCTGGGCAACCAGGCGCACCAGGCGGGCCTTTTCGCCGATCTTGGGTATCTCGATGCGAACCCGGCCGCCGCGGCGATCGCTTAACCATTTAGCCAGCAAAGGTGTATCCTCGATTTCGAACGGGAGATAGATCTGGTCCGGGATCGATTCGGTGCGGCTGTAATATTCCCTTAGGAACGCCTGCAGGACGTCGACGGCGGGCTTTTCGAAGACCGAATTGAGATAAAAATGAGACCGGCCCAACACGCGTCCCGCGCGGATCTGGAAGAGTGCTGCACAGCCGTCGTCGTCCTCTACGGCCAGGGCGATGACATCCCGGTTACCGTGATTGAATGAGGCCATGCCTCCCAGCGTTGTCTGCCTGCCGAAGTTTTCCACCTGCTGCAGGCGGTCGCGAATCTGCGCGGCCTCTTCAAAGCGCTGTTCCTGCGCTGCGGTTTTCATTTCAGTCTGGAGAGAGTTGACCAGGTCCTTATCACGGCCGTGCATCAGGTTAACCAGGTACTTGACCAGGTCCTTATCACG
This sequence comes from candidate division LCP-89 bacterium, assembly GCA_025774735.1. Next base: position 1,994 of record JALGZU010000686.1, read on the forward strand.
GCCGTGCATCAGGTTAACCAGGTACTGGACGTTCCGCCGGTAGTCCTCGCTGGTAATCTTACCGGAACAGGCTCCGGCGCAGCGGCCGATGTGGAAGTTCAGGCAGGGGCGGTATTTTCGGGAGGCAATGATTTCTGGTGTGATGCTTCGGTTACAGTGACGAATTTTAAGAACGCCCTTGAAGGTGCGCAGGAAGTGACGCAAATTTTTGACGTCGGTGTAAGGGCCGTAATATTTCGATCCGTCTTTGGGAGTTTTGCGGGTGAGGAAGACGCGCGGGAAGAGCTCGTCGGTGACCTTCAGATAGGGATAGCTCTTATCATCCCGGAGCTGGACGTTATAGCGGGGAACGTATTTTTTGACCAGGTTGTCCTCGAGGACGAGAGCTTCCATCTCGGTCCCGGTGACGATAACTTCCAGGTCGCGGATCGCTCTGACCAGGCGCTGGTACTGATAGCGGCCGTCTTCCCCCTTGGTGAAGTAAGAGCGCACCCGGTTGCGCAGTACCTTGCCTTTGCCGACGTAAATCACCTTGCCGTTGCGGTCCTTGAAGAGGTAGACACCGGGCGACCTGGGGAGGCTGTCCAGTTTATCAGAAATGGTCGTGTTGCGGTTCACGGTTTTTCAAAATTCCTGCTGGTGTACATACAGAAGGGCACAAGTAAATGTGCCCTGTATTTGATTCGCATGGTTGAGTTTATCCGTTTGCTATCGTTCCCGGTCTACATCTTCTTCAGCGCCTGCGACAGATCTTCAATGATATCCTCGACGTCTTCGATGCCGACGGATAGGCGGATCAGGTTCGGTGTGATGCCGGTGGCTTCCAGGTCTTCCGGTGAATAGGAGCTGTGCGTGGTCGAAGCGGGGTGGACGATCAGGGTATCGCAGTCGCCCAGGGATACGGCCAGGGTGCAGAGTTCGACGGAATCCATCAAACGCTTACCCTCTTCGATGCCGCCCTTAACTTCGAAGGCGATCATGCCGCCGAAATCATCCATCAGCGATTTGGCCAGCTCATGCTGTGGATGGGTTCGCAGGCCGGGATACCAGACCCGTTCCACCCTGGGGTGGAAGGCCAGGAACTGGGCCACCCGGTTGGCGTTTTCGCAGTGACGATCCATACGCACCGGCAGGGTTTTCAGACCGCGCAGCAGCAGCCAGGCGTTGAAGGGGCTGATGTTCGCGCCGATGTCAGAGGCGACGTTCTTGCGCATATCCGTGATGAAGTCGCTCTTGCCGACGGCGATGCCGGCAACCGTGTCACCGTGGCCGCCGATATATTTGGTGGCGGAATGGATGACGATGTCGGCTCCCATGGTGAGCGGTTTCTGCAGGTAGGGCGTGGCAAAGGTGTTATCCACGACCAGCTTGATACCCTTACGGCGGGCGATCTCGGCGCAGCCCTTCACGTCGATGATTTCAACGGTAGGATTGGCCGGAGTCTCGATGAAAAGGAAGCGGGTTTTTTCGTCGATGGCCTCCTCGACCTTGTTCAAATCGGTGGCATCGACCTCTATCGCCCCGATGTTCAGCCGGGGCAGAACCTTCAGGTACATGGCGTGGGTGCCCCCGTAGATCGTCCGGGATGAAACCAGGTTTTCACCGGAGCTGCACAGGGCGATGGTGGTATTTACAATCGCGGCCATGCCGGAAGCGCACGCCAGCGCCTCCTCGCCCATTTCGAGGAAAGCCATCTCCAGTTCGAGCGCTGCCTGCGTGGGATTCAGGATGCGGGAATAGATGTACCC
>JALGZU010000141.1 GCA_025774735.1 candidate division LCP-89 bacterium
TGCTCTCGGCAGACCCAGTTCAGCGGCGTACTTCCAGGTCAGTTCCGTGCCGACTTCAGGGCCGGTCAGTGAATCGATCACGACCACAACGGCGTCCACAACCTGCAGCGCGCTGCGCACTTCGTTGGCAAAGTCGGTATACCCGGGTGTATCTATGATGTTGATCTTGGTTCCGGCGTGAGTTCCGAACAGGGGGGTCGTCGAGATGGAGATCTGGCGTTCGATCTCATCCTTCTGATAATCGGACGTCGTGTTGCCCTCCTCGATGCCGCCCAGGCGGTCGATGGCGCCCATGGCGTGCAACATCGCTTCCGCCAGCGAGGTCTTCCCCGAGGTGGAATGCCCGATTAAGGCGATTGTACGAATGGTCTCAGCAGACAAATGGACTCCTCCTTAAGGTTGAAGATTTTTAGGTCATAGAAGATATAGAAAATTATCTCCCAAGTCAAGGCGAAAATGGGGGGATGTTACAAATCAAAACAATTTCTGGCGTGTCAGATGCCCCCAATCCGGTGCGATTTGGCGATGCTTGCGGAGGGAATCCTTATAAGGCCGGAAATGGAGTTGCCAGATCGCAGAATGTCGTCAAAATTGAAGTGATTATTAAAAAATACTTGACAAAGTACTTTAATTGTATTATATTAATAAGTTAGCGATCAGGTGCGGGTGCAAACCATCCCGGTGGTGTTGTATCCTTTTCCGGCCCTCAGTCAATCCTGAACTGTACTGTTCGAGGATCTCACCCTGATGGCGGAGCGCAGACGTAAGAATTTATCATTCTTTTAGTGCGCACAACATCTGTTGCGACGGGTAAATTTTAACTGACGCCGTCTTCACAATCTCAACCAAACTCCAGCTAAAGTTCGGTTCGGTCCGGCTTATTGCTCTGATTGTTTATCCGGATTCTTCCCCTGAGTATCCTTTTTATCTCTAAATTTGGGGATCAGCCGTGACCGGTTTAACCGCCGGTAGACCTGGAATAAGTGGAGGTGGCACGATGGAGTCGCAGCAACGGGCGAACTCAACGGAGCTGGAGAAACTTGGATATCGATCGACCCTGTATCAGGAATGGCCGCTGGATAAATGCGCCCAATCTCTCTCCAGAGCGGGATACAAATCCCTGGAACTCTGCTTGAAGCATCCCGGTTTGGGAGTGGATGATCTAACGCCCGAAAGCATCTCGCAGATTAAAGAGCTGTTGGATAAGAACAGTCTGCGCCTCAGCTCCGTATTCTATTGTGTCGAAGGGAACGATTTCGACGCCATATTTATAGAACAGAAAAAGGTTCTCGAGACGGCGAAACAGTTGGGCTGCAAAACGCTGGTGTTGAGAACCGCCCTCGAGGATACCGATCCGACCCGGCGAAACACCTCCCGGAATATCATGGATCTGCTCCAGGTCGCCGAAGGACTGGAGATGACGATTGCCATCGAAACGGAGCCGGGAACGGTTCTCGACAGCCTGTTTGAGTTCTCGCAACTCGTCGGCGATATGGCTGGCCTGCCCATCGCTCTGAACCTCAATCTGGGACATGCCGCCCTGACTGAAGGAGACGTCGGCGCCGTCATCCATGATTGGGCGCGCTTCATCGTGCAAGCTCATATCACCGACGTCCGCCGTCCCGACCACGTTCATCTCCTTCCAGGAGATGGGTATCTGAACCTCTCCGACCTGGTCCAGGTTCTGCGAAATTGTCAGTACGATGGGGATCTGATTCTGGATCTGACTGCAACCGACGAAGCCCCTGACCAGCTGGCCGAAGCTGCCATCGAGAGGTGCAAGGAAATTTTCGCATAGGCACTCATTTTAGACTCATGAACGTTTATGTCCACCCTATACCTGGTTGACGGATCCGCGCTGGCATACCGTTCGCACTTCGCCTTCATGAGAACCCCGTTGACCGGTCCTACGGGCCAACCCCTCGGCGCCACTTACGGAGTGGCGCTCTTCGTTAATTCGCTGCTAAATCGGGACGACCTTACCCACGCTGCCTGCATCTTCGATACCAAAGAGCCCACCTTTCGCCACAAACTCTACCCCGATTACAAGGCGACCCGCCAGAAAATGCCCGGTGAGTTGGCGGGGCAACTGGACGGGATGAAAATGATGATCCAGGCGCAGGGACTGGAAGTCCTGGAGATGCAGGGCTTCGAAGCCGATGACCTGATTGGCACCCTGGCGCTCCGTGCCGCAGCCGAGGACCTGGACGTGCTCATCGTCAGCGGCGATAAGGATTTCGGCCAACTGGTCAACGAGAAGATTCACCTGCTCATCCCCAGAGGCGGCGGGGAAGGTCTGGAAGAGATGGACCGCAGCGGGGTGGAGGAGAAGTGGGGCGTGCCCCCCGAAATGATCATCGATTTCATGGGATTGAAGGGCGACTCCTCCGACAATGTCCCCGGAGTACCCAAGGTGGGGGATAAAACCGCCCTGCAGTTGATCAGGGAATACGGGTCGATGGACGAAGTTCTAAGCCACGCTGGTGAGGTTTCTAAACCCGCCCTGAAGAACAACCTCATCGAATTCGCCGATCAGGCCCGCCTGTCACGCAAACTGGTGACCATCGATACCGCCGTTCCCATCGATCTGCCCCTGGGTGGTTTGCAGAAACGCGCCCCGGATATCTCCGCCCTCCTCGATATTTACCGCAACTTCGGCTTCCACAGCCTGGCCCAGAAACTCGACGTCGCCGAACCGGAGGCAGAGCGACACCTCGATTATCAATCTGTTACGACCGCCGAGGATCTGAAGAACCTGCTGGAAAAATTGAAGCAGGGTGATCCTCTCTCCGTCGATCTGGAGACCACCTCCGAGATCCCCATGATGGCCGAAATCGTCGGCTTTTCCTTCGCCATATCAGAGGCGGAGGGCTGGTACGTTCCCGCCCGCCTGGGTAACTTCCCGGACGGCACGGGAAGAATCACCCGCCTGGGAGAGCAGGTGCTGAGCGAGACCGAGTGGATTCTGCAGCAGGTCCGCCCCCTGTTCGAAGATCCGTCCATCCCCAAGTGCGGCCAGAACCTGAAATACGATGCCCTGGTGCTACGCTGTCATGGCATCGAACTGAAGAATATCGCCGCCGACAGCATGGTCGCCAGTTACCTCCTGGATCCTTCGCGGCGGCAGCACAACTTGGACTCCCTGGCTCTGCAGTACCTGAATTTCAAGAAGATTCCCACCTCCGACCTGATCGGTTCCGGACGCAGCCAGATCAGCATGGCCGACGTGCCCCTCGAAACGATCACCCCCTACGCCTGCGAGGACGCCGACGTTGCCCGGCGTTTGTGCCTCCAGTTGGGAGATAAAGTCGAGGCAGAAGGTTTGATGGATCTCTACAGGAACCTCGAACTTCCCCTGATTCCCGTCCTGCTCGAAATGGAGTCCAACGGTGTGGCTCTGGATTTGAAACTGCTCGATAAAATGTCCGCCGAAATGGGCGGGGAACTCGACAAGTTGACCGGAGAGATCTACAAGCTGGCCGGGGCGGAGTTCAACATCAATTCGACCAAACAATTGCAGCACATCCTCTTCGAAAAGCTGCAATTAAAACCGGTCAAGAAGACCAAGACGGGCTATTCAACCGACGTCGAAGTGCTGGAAAAATTGGCTCCTTTAGATCCCCTGCCCAGGACCCTGCTCGAATACCGCCAGCTCCAGAAGTTGAAATCGACCTACGTCGATGCGCTGCCCCGGATGGTCAATCCCGTCACCGGCCGGGTGCACACCTCCTTCAACCAGACGGTGGCCGCCACCGGCCGCCTCTCCAGCTCCGATCCCAACCTCCAGAATATCCCCATCCGCACCGAAATGGGTGGCCAGATCCGGCGCGCTTTCGTGCCCGGAAAACCGTCGCATCTGCTCTTATCCGCCGACTATTCCCAGATCGAACTGCGCCTGGTGGCGCACATCTCCGGTGACGAAGAGCTGATCTCCGCCTTCCACGAAGGCCGCGACATCCACACCGCAACGGCGGCGCGCATCCTGCACGTCGATCCCGAGGACGTTACCCCCGAAATGCGCCGTTCGGCCAAGGAGATCAACTTCGGCGTCATCTACGGCATGGGCGATTTCGGCCTCTCCGAACGGCTGGGCATTCCAATGAACGTCGCCGCCGACTTCCGCAAGCAGTACTTCGAAACCTACCCCGGCGTCAGGGCTTACATGGACGGCATCATCGAAGAAGCCCGCCGGGACAAGCGCGTCACCACCATGATGGGCCGCCACCGGCTGCTGCCCGACATCGACGCTAAAAACGGCAACATCCGCCAGTTCGCCGAACGCACCGCCATCAACACTCCCATCCAGGGCTCCGCCGCCGACATGATCAAGCTGGCCATGATCCGCGTGCACAAACGCTTGAAGGGATTGCCGGCCAGGATGATTCTGCAGGTCCACGACGAGCTGGTCTTCGAAGTGGAAAAAGACGCCCTCGATAAGGTCCAGCAGGCCGTCAAAGAGGAGATGGAGGGCGCCCTCGATCTGAAAGTCCCCGTCGTCGTCCATCTGGGTGTGGGGGAGAACTGGCTGGAAGCGCACTAACGCCTGATTTCCCCCTTTCTTAAAGGGGGACTAAGGGGGATTAGAGATGATTGAATCTAGTTAAAAATCTATTCCATGTCCAACGTCCTCAAACTTATCATCGCCATCCTCGCCTGCCAGTTGGCCGGTTTCATCGGCTCGCTCTTCACCACCCCGGCGATCCCGGGTTGGTACGCGGCGCTGGAAAAACCGTCCTTCAACCCGCCCAACTGGCTTTTCGGCCCGGTCTGGATCACGCTGTACCTGTTCATGGGCATCGCCGCCTACCTGATCTGGCGCAGAGGATTGGGCGAACCGAACGTTGGCACCGCGCTCCTGCTCTTCGGCGTGCAACTGGTCATCAACGCTTCCTGGTCCTTTTTCTTCTTCGGTCTGAAATCTCCCCTGGCCGGATTTGTCGTCATTATCCTGCTCTGGATCGTAATCTTGATTACCGCCCTTTACTTTCTCAAGATATCGAATACAGCCGCTGCATTGATGCTGCCCTACATCGCCTGGGTTAGCTATGCAGCCGTCCTAAATTTTTCCTTCTGGCGGCTGAATCCATGAAATAACTTAACAGCGATTGATCATGCTATCCTACTTCAACGGTCTGTACCTCCCCAGAGACCAGATCGCCATATCGCCCGACGACCGCGGCTTCATCTTCGCCGACGGGCTCTACGAGGTCATGCGCAGCTATGAGGGTAAACTCTTCCAGCCGCAGGCTCACATTGACCGGCTGACCTACGGCGCCCGAGAGATTCGTTTCAACGTCACCGATTTCGGCTACCTGATCGATGTGGCTGAAGAACTCATCCGACGAAACGAGTTGACGAAAGGTGACGCCATCATCTATATCCAGGTGACCCGCGGCGTCGCCCCTCGGCTACATCAATTCCCGCCGCCGGATACTCACCTGACCGTGTACGCCACCGCCAGGGCTTTCGAACCGAAAACGGACGAACTGGAAGAAGGCGTGGGCGTCGTTTTCGTCCCCGATCTGCGCTGGGCCAGAACAGACGTCAAGTCCATCGGTCTGCTGCCCAACGTGCTGGCGAAGCAGCAGGCGGTCGAGAGCGGCGCGGCCGAGGCGGTCTTCATCCGCGACGGATCCGTGACCGAAGGCACGCACAGCAATTTTTTCGCCGTCATCGATGGAACCGTGCTCACCCGGCCGCGGACCAACTATATCTTGAGCGGTATCACCCGCAAAGTTATCCTGGAACTCTGCGAACGCCTCGATATTCCCTTCCAGGAACGCGCCCTCTTCGAAGCCGAAGCCCGCCGCGCGGACGAGCTCTTCCTGGCCGGCACTACTGTCGAAATCACTCCCATCGTGCGCGTCGATGGCAGCAATGTGGGAACGGGAAAACCGGGACCGGTGACGAAACGGTTACAGGAGGCATTCTACAAATATAGGATTGAAAGTTAGGGAGAACCGACCAGTGATCTTCAAGAAAAGCCGGGCTTTTAACCTCGAGAAACACGGCGTCCGCATGCGGATTTATAACAGCATCGAAGACTGCCCTCAGGCGGCTGTTGCCTACCAGGAGACGGAGACCGGACACGCCCAGGAATTCTACCACGATAAGAGTGCCTTTCTCTTTTATATCCTTGAAGGTGAAGGTACTTGGTTCATCGAAGATGAGCCGTTTTCGGTGGAAGCCTCCGACGTCATCATCGTCCCGCCCGGCAAGCGGTTCTACTATCAGGGCCGACTCAAGCAGATCTGCATCACTTCACCCGCCTGGGAAGAAAAATCCGAGCATCATGTCAGGTATGTTGATTTGTAGAAACTGTCACCAGATAAAATTGCTCAACCTCGTGCAAGGTCTATTCAACTTTTCCTGCCGTAAAATCCATCATTGATAAGGCGAAGGAGGTGAATTGCTGAATAAGAACGCCATTGTGATTTTATCCGCTCTTCTCCCCTTTTTGGCACTGGCCGAATCCCCTCAATCATCTTCACTGAATCCCAATTTGAACCACGGTAATAGACTAAAAGTAGCAATTTACACTCGCACAGAATTAATCGCAAAAAATCCCCCATTTTACAGCTCAAAAGCTGACAGCAGTACCGGTTTCGAACAAACGCCTTTCACAAAGAAGATCATCCGGGACATCGGCTACGCCGCCAGGACGACCGTCTCCGACTTTGCCTATATTCATTCATCACCGGCACGGATTAATTCCCGTAGCGCGCTCTGGGTGGGCGGAATTCTGGCGGTTGGCGGAGTGATTTACGCTTACGATCAGGAGATCTTCGACGCAATCAACAGGAGCAAAAATGAATCCTGGTACAAACCAATCCGGGAGGTGGGTGAATTCTTCGAGCCGGTCGGATATATGGGGTATACGATTAAATATTACTTAGGCGCGTTGGCCATGGGGTACGTCACGGGCTTGAAACCCGTGGTTTATATATGCTCCGATATCCTGGAATCCTATTTTATTTCGACCGGGCCAAAACATGCCCTGAATGCATTGGTCGGGCGGGAGCGCCCCGACAAGGGACATGGCCCTCGAAGTTTCGGCATTGAAGGAGCCCAATCCTTTCCTTCCGGACATGCTATCAACATCTTCGAACTTGCCACGGTGATGGCGCATCACGTCGATTTCATCGGGTTCCAGGTGGCGGCCTATGGTATAGCCACAACCGTCTGTTTACAGCGCATAACGTCCTATTCGCACTGGCCGTCGGACGTCTATATATCATC
>JALGZU010000687.1 GCA_025774735.1 candidate division LCP-89 bacterium
TGAAGCCTGGCTGCGTGCTACCAATCTCGGAGAACCCACCGGCTGTATAGGCTTCTGGGGTTCTTCCATCAGTCAGTCCTGGAATCCCCCCATGTACGCGCAGGATGAAGTCATCGACTTGCTGACGCCCGAAACGATGAGCACTTTCGGCGGCCTCTGCTCGAACGGTGCCTCCTTGATGATTGACGAAGCCGGCTCCTCAGGCGAGAACGAGGCGGATCACTGGACCATCTTCGGTGATCCTTCCGTCCAGGTGCGCACCGATTCGCCGTTCACCATGATGGTGGCCCACGACAACCAGATCGATCCCAATAATCCCACCTTCGAGGTGGTCGTGACCGGTATCGAGGGCGCTCTGGCAGCAGTATCCTGGGATGGCCAGTTATTCGGTTCGGCTTACACCAACGCCCAGGGTCTGGCTTCAATTCAGATTACTCCGGGCACTCTGCCGCCGGGTTATGTCGATCTGACGGTCACGGCGTTCAACGCCATGCCCTACGTCGTGCAACTGCCGGTCGTATCCGGTGGCCCCGACACCTGGCCGCCGCTGATCGCGCATACCCCGCTGGTCAATACCATCAGCGCCGGGCCTTACGAAATTGAGGCGACGATCATGGATTACTCCGGCGTCCTCTCCGCTTCGCTATGGTACGCCACTGATGGCATCAACTTCGCCGAAGTTGTCATGACGAATACGATCGGCGATACGTGGGTCGGCGACATCCCCGGTCAGGGAGTCGGCACAACTATCGATTACTACCTGGAAGCCACCGACGCTTCACCCCAGTTCAATACGGGGAACACCGACACCTACAGTTTCCTGATCTTGGGAGTCCTCTTCTCGGATAACATGGAAGCGGGGATGGGCAACTGGACTCATGAAGAGTTGCTGCCCACTTGGCTCGACCAGTGGCATTATTCCACGGAGAACAGCCATTCGCCCAGTCATTCCTGGAAGTTCGGCGTGGTGGGCGGAAATTATGGAGATCTCGCTTACGGCGCCCTGTATTCCGAGGTGATCAACGTCGGTGACATGAGTGAATTGACTTTCTGGCACCGCATGTCGGCGGAAGTTTCGGGCGCTTATGCGGATTCGGCTTACGATGGCGGATGCGTGGAAATTTCACACAACGGCGGCCCCTGGGCTTTGCTCGATTTGCCATACACACACCACACGAGAGCCGAGGCGGGCAGCGGCAATCCTTACACCGGGCCCTTTGATCCGGCTACTCCGGTCTTTTCGGGCAGTTTCAACTGGACGGAAGCCACCGCAGACCTGTCAGCCTATATCGGTGACATTCAACTGCGCTTCGTCTTCGGTTCAGACGGCGCCAGCAATGAAGAAGGGTGGTACATCGACGACGTTATGATCATCGGCTTGCCGTCGGGTACGTTGCCGGACGTCCAGGTCACTCTGACTCCGTACGGTACCCCCATCCAGATCCCGGGGACCGGCGGCAGTTTCGACTACAACATCGCCGTAGCGAACAACGATCCGGTGGCTCAGACGTTCGATGTCTGGGTGGATATCACCCTGCCGAATGGTTCGACATACGGCCCCGTAATTGGACCCGTGAATCTGACCATGGATCCGAGCACGTCCATTGACCGCGACCGCACGCAGGCAGTGCCTGCCGTAGCGCCGGCGGGGAACTACACCGTCAACGCTTTCGCCGGGGTTTACCCCGGAGCAGTCTGGTCGGCGGATGCCTTCCCGTTTGAAAAATTAACTACGGGTGACGGAGCCATCGTTTCCGGTTGGAACAACTACGGTGAGGAATTCACCCAGTGGTTGACCAATCCCCCGGCTGAAGTGGTTGTGAAGCGTCTCAGGTTAAGTTGCTGATCTACAACCTGCAGGGACAACTGGTCGGTACTTTGGTTGACGGTATGAGAGACGCCGGAACGCACGACGTCAGCTTCGACGCTTCTCATCTGGCGTCGGGCATTTACCTGTACCGGTTGACCGCAGGAACCCATGACTTCAGCGGCAAGATGGTGCTGGTGAAGTAGGAATACACGATTCCGAGTTG
>JALGZU010000688.1 GCA_025774735.1 candidate division LCP-89 bacterium
GGTCCGACCTCGTTCTGGCCGGTGACGTTGCGGAAGAAATTAATGCCACCGTAATACCTACCCCCAAATACATCCATGTCACCGTCGTCGTCAATGTCGCATAAATCACAAAATATCGGCACATCAAGATCATACCCAAGAAAATCATCTGTGATGGAATCCATCTGGGCTTGCTGAGGGGATCCGACGTTTTCCCAGAACCATACTTTGGATGTATTTGGATTCATGAATAACAGATCGTAATCGCCATCTATGTCGACGTCAACCAAATTGGGTACTAAGGCATATATGTACACTGAGGCGAGACCTAAATAATTATCTGTCAGGTATACAAAATCAGGTCTGTGTGAATCGCCTTGGTTTTCATAATAGACCATAACATTCCCCGATGGGTAGGATTCATATCCACCAAAAAGCAGATCTTCATCTCCATCTGCGTCCATGTCTGCCAGGGTTACCTCATTAATGACATAATCGGTATTAATATCATAGATTTCCTGAAACTCTAATTGACCTGGCTGGCTTACATTGGCATAGAAGGTCAACAGACCTGAATAACCACCGGCTGTAACCAGGTCGGGCTGGGAATCTCCGTTGATGTCCGCCAGATCGAACCCGGACGGCTCTTGATAACCGATGATATCGTAAGTTTGCAGCAAAAAGGAGGGCTCAGACACCGATCCCACATTTTCCATCCAGCCAAGGTAGTTGGTTGTTCGGAACAATAGATCTGTATCGTCATCATTATCAATATCGCAGACATTAAAGAGGGTGCTTTTCCCTGCATCGAACGTCAGATAGCTCTGCGTGATTTCGACGAAATCCGGGATGCCGGGTGTGCCGTTGTTTTGCCAGAAATGGATAGCCCCGGGTGGAGTTGGCGACAGGTCATTATCCTTTCCGATGAACAGATCGTAGTCCCCGTCGCCGTCGATGTCGCAAAATTCGGGGGAGGCATGATCACCTGTGTCAATGCCAAGCCAGTTTTGCACCGGAATGGCGAAATTATAAACTGTGGGTGATCCTTCATTTTCATAATACCATATCCTGCCATTAAAGTCACCCACAAACAGATCGTAATCCCCATCGCCGTTGATATCACAAAATTCTGGACTGCACCATGATCCTGCACTGACTCCAGCAAAATTTGAGTCTTCTAAGGCAAAGGCATACTGAGTTGAATCCCCAACGTTTCGATAATATTTTAATTTGCCGTACGTGAACGTCCCGATGAAAAGATCTTGATCGCCATCAGCGTCTATATCAACCACATCAGGTTCCGTCCCATATATTGGATTTCCGGCAGTGTCTGACAGGAAAAATTCTATCATCTCCAAATATGGTGAGGTACTCGTACCCGTGTTTTCATAGACCTGCAACCCAGATTGCTGGCTGTATAAAAACAGGTCGAGGTCCCCATCGGCGTCCATATCCCAGAATTCGGGGAAATTTCTATTAAGCGAATCCAATCCCTGAAAAGCGGGAGTACTCAGTTGAAAATCGCATTGACTCACATTCCCGACATTTTCCCAGAAGGCCAGTTGTCCATTGAACGATCCAATCATGATATCGAAATCGTTATCACCATCGATGTCGCAGAGGTCAGGACAGCTTTGTGTGTAACCGCCAGTCCAAGCAGCCGGAAGATAAAAGCCCTCTACCTCAACGGGTATAGAGTCGTACTCCATCTCGAATTCGAAGTCCTGGGCGAAGAGGAGCGTTGGTAAAAGCAATAATAACAAATACCTCATACCGATCCCCAAATGAATGCGCAGAAGTTAATATACGCAAGAATGACCGCAATGTCAACAGGTCCGAAGGAGTCCTTTGGACCTATGGAGAATGACAGTGGCGGGGGGAAGATTGCTTCGTCATCCCGACAGGTCGGGATTCCTCGCCCCGAAGGGGCCCCTTTGGGGCAATGACGGTGGTGGAGGAAGAGAAAGGGCGGGGAAACCCCGCCCCTACAGTCACTCGTCTATTTCAGCAGCAGCATCTTTCCCACGTCGATAAATATGCTGCTTCTCTTCATATCACGGGCTTCAACCCGGTACAGGTAGAGGCCGGAACTGAGATGGGACGCATCGAAATGTACTTGTACCTGTCCAGCGTTTTGGATGGCGTGATAGATTTCCGCCAGGCGCTGTCCCCGAATGTTGTATATCGTGACGGTGATCTGCGACCGTTCCGGCAGGGCGATGGGGATTACCGTCTGCGCGTTAAACGGATTGGGATACGCTTTCCCAACCTCGAATTTTTGCGGCAGCACTGCCGCCGGAGGCCCCTCTTCCACTCCGGTATATCCCGTGAACCATACCATCAGCGGCGCCAGGAGTTCATCCGGCGTGCTGGATCCGGGGACGTCGTCCTTGATATCTTCGAAGCCGAATCCCAGAACGCAGGATTTATAGGCGCCATCGTATTTAACGCCCGCGCCCAGGCCGTTGAAGTAATGCAGCAGGGTGTCGGCGCCGGGGCTGGCGTCCGGTTCAGCCACGTCTTCGGTTCCATAGAACCAGATGTTAAACGAGAGACCTGCCACCAAAGGATCCACGCCGATGACCGTCGGCGATATGGTGGTTCCTCCATCCT
>JALGZU010000142.1 GCA_025774735.1 candidate division LCP-89 bacterium
TCACTTTACCGCCAACTGGTAGATCATATTGAAACCGGGTCACGAAATGGAGCCGGGGTGAGAAGGGATTCGGGTAGGCATAGGTCGCCGGCTGATCCAGCTGAGCGGTCGGTTGGAAACTCCGGTGCAGCGACCAGGTATTGCCATAATCACCGCTGGAAGCGACGCCGTCACCTGTGCCCACCCAGAGGGTCGTATCCAGGCCGGTCTTATGAACCAGGGAACAGTAGAATTCGGGATCGTAGAGCAGATCACCGGAGACGGCATCCACGATCGGTGGAAACACGCCCCATTCGGCTCCGTAATCGACCGATTTGTATAAGCCTAAATTCGCGGCGACGTAGACGACCGAATCGTCGAAGGCGATGTTATGAGCCTTTAACGACTGCAGGCTGTCCATCAAGGCAACCTGCCAGGTCAAGCCCCCGTTCTCGGTCTTGCTCACGCCGTAAGATTCGCCCGATCCAGCCGCCGGCCAGGTCGCCGCCCAGAGGATGTCTTTATCCGAGTACACCTGCCTGCCCAGGGCGGTGACGAAGTTGCCGGAGAATCCATCGGAGCTGTGACTGAAGTTCTCCCAGGTCTGCCCGCCGTCACTGGATTTATTAATCCCCGCGGCGGTCCCCACCCAGAGGACGCTATCGTCCCCTTCAACAGAAAACGCCCGGTGATTCAGGTGATCCAGGGCGGAGAAGGGGAGGCTGTCCGGGGTCACCACATACCAGGTGCTGTCGGCGAAGTCGAATTTCCGCAGTCCACCGCCCCATGAGGTGATCCAGACCTCTGTGGAGGTTATCAGGAGGTCATAGGTGACGTTCTGGATGTTGGTAGTGGTGGGCGAATAGCTGGTAACCGTGTCGTCATCGACGGGCTGATCGTACCAGTTCCAGGTGAGCCCCCCATCGGTCGAAAATCCGACTCCGCCACCAGCGGCGAGGAGCCCTTCTGGAGTTGAAGCCGTGTAAGCGGTGGCTGCCCAAATGACACTGTCTCGCACGTCCAGAGCGGAGACTGAACCCGGTCCCAGACCGTGCGCTTCACTGAAGGAGCTCCAGGTGGAATCTTCCGAATGCCAGATCGACAGGCCTCCACCCGTGCCCATGAGAACGTCCAGCGAATCGGGCACCATATCGACGACTGAATTCGAGAGCAGGTGGGTAACTGGTTCAGCGCCGTTTTCAGAGATGAAGCGGAAACCAGTCTTGCCGGGTATTTGGGCTAAGGCGGGCGCTGAAAAGAAGAGTGTGATTATGAGCGGGTAGAGGAACGTATAAACCGGATTAGACTTGATCAAGGAACCACCCACAGTGTATCTATTAATTCGCTCTGATTGCCAGTTTTATCTTCCCCTCTAAAGTAAAATCGATAAAGGCCAAGCAAGTTGGAAGGCCAAATTTCGACGATGCGGCTGTACACGGAATCGCCTTCGGTCGTGTCGCCGTTAGCGATGAGATCTCCGTCATCGAATAGGTCGATCTCCGTACCCCAGGAATCGTCGGGTTTTAGGGTCTGAACGGTAACCTGCGCTATGTCTGCTATCGTCTGGTCATCCCAGCAGGTGATCATAATGGGGAAGGCGGTCGTATCGTTGACCCCGGGAAGCTCTATGGTATCCGGCAATACCGGAAACATTAAGAGGGGCGCCAAATTTTCCATATACACTTCTTTTACCAGCGAATCGCTGATCACATTATAGCTATCCCAGGCGCGAAAAGCGAATGAGTACGTTTCTGTGGTATAACCTACGGCTATATCCGGCGTCAACAGAGTGCCGTAATTTGCCGCGTTATCCATGGGCTCAAGCTGAAACGAGTCTAGGAAAGCTCCTGAAGGGGAATAGAGTAACATAAAGACGGCGGCAATCGAATCGAAGTCGCTGATATCCGGATCGTAGACTTGCAGAGAAATCTGGGTTGGGGAGAAGCCGGATTCAAGGCTGTCCGGGAAGTTCAGTCCAGAGAGGACCGGAGGCTGACTGGATGCCACCATAATCGAATTATAGGGCGTCTCAGCAGTTTCCGCGTCGCGCCAAGCTATGGCAAGGAAATGATATATCCCTTCCGTGCTATCAGCGAACCAGGCGTTGACCATGCGGCTGTATATACCGTCGTTGGAGACGTTGTCGCCGGACCGGTCGCTGCAGAATTCCAGGGCGTTGGTCAGCGTGAAGGCGTTGGCGTCATCGTATAGGTGGAATGCGGGCAGAGGAGTGTAGAGGCTATCGTAGATGAACACCTTCACCGAATCCACAGACAGGGGATCGACACCAGTGACAGCGACGCGAATTTGAGCGTAACTATCCGATTGTGAGATGAGGTTGGGCAGCATGGTTACCCACTCGATTTCCATCGTTGTCGGTGGCGACACAGGGGTGCCCTCCTGTTCGGAGCACCCAGACCAGAACGCTGCAACCCCTAACAGGATCACAGCGACATTCATCGTTCGCTTCATTCTGCACATCAGTTTCTTGCCATATCAAATACAACTCGGATAACCCGAATTCTTATACGTTTTCCGGGCGCTAAAGATCCTGTTTCACCTGCCTAAAACTTAAGACAGAAATGTGCCGTAGTCAAGGATTTTGTCCATATTTCCTCGCGTTCGAATACCCGACGTAATTTCGCTTGACAAAAGAGGATTAAAGAGCTATTTTTATACTGCAAATAAGATGCCTGTTTTATGAAACATATTCCAGCGGATCTAGTCGAGCGACTCAAACCGGTTTCACTCTTCCTGATGGACGTCGACGGCACCCTGACGGATGGGCGGTTGTACTACAGCGCAGAGTGGGTTGAGAGCAAAGCTTTCGACGTCACCGATGGTTTCGGGATCCATGCGATCCACCAATACGGTCTTAAGACGGGAATCATCACGGGGAGACAATCCCTCATCGTGAGCGAACGTGCTAAGGAACTGGGAATCGAAATCGTCCACCAGGGACGATTTGAGAAGGATAAAATTCTCGATAAAATTTTGCACACCGAAGGGCTGGAAGATAGGCAAATCGCCTTCATCGGAGATGATCTGTTTGATCTTCCCATTCTCCTCCGGGTCGGTTTTTCAGCGGCTCCCGCCGACGCTCACCCTGAAGTCAGGGACCGGGTTCACTTCGTGTCAGATTTCAACGGAGGCTGGGGAGCGGTTTTTCAACGGAGGCTGGGGAGCGGTTCGTCAGGTTTGTGAACTCATCTTGAAGGCCCAGGGGCACTGGGACAGCCTGATGAAGAGATACCTGCGCCAGGCTTAACGACCATACGTCTGATGATTGATAGACAGAAAAAAACTCACGACTCCCGGAAAGATTGCCGACAGGTCATTGAGACGGAACTCAAGGCTGTCCAGGAACTGCTTTCCCGTCTGGATGCCAATATCAACGAAGCCCTCGATGTCATGGAGGCCTGTGATGCCCGTAATGGCCGCCTGATCGTGACAGGTATGGGAAAATCCGGTCTGGTCGCCCGGAAAATTGCGGCAACGCTCTCATCGACCGGAATGCCATCGCTGTTTCTGCATCCCGCCGAGGCGATCCACGGAGACGTCGGCGTGGTCAATCCGAGCGATGCGGCTATTGTCATATCGAAGAGCGGGCGCAACGACGAGTTGGCTCAACTGTTGCCGGCTTTCAAACTGCTGGATATTCCAATTATCGGGCTGTTGGGAGACCCGAATTCTCCCCTCGCCGAACGGTGCGATGTCGTCATCGATGTCTCCGTCAACGAAGAAGCCTGTCCTATGGATCTGGTGCCTACCGCATCCACTACAGCTGCTCTGGTGATGGGCGATGCCCTGGCCGTATCACTCTTGCACCGGCGGGGGTTCACGCAGGAAGATTTCGCTCTGCTGCATCCCGGAGGAACGTTGGGACGGAGGTTACTGCTTAAGATTGAATCCGTCATGCATACAGGGGCTTCGATTCCGAAGGTCTCTTTGTACACTCCCTTGAGGGATTTGATCGTGGAAATGACGGGTAAAATGATGGGCGCCACCTGTGTGATGGACGATAGCGATCGGTTGGCCGGAATCATCACCGACGGGGACCTGCGCCGTCTTGTAGAGCGTGAAGCGGATTTACCGACGGTGACCGCCGCCGACATGATGAACCCAGATCCGAAGACCATTCCGCCGGATGCCCTGGCAACGCGGGCGATCAGTTTGATGGAGAAGCACAGTATTACCCAGTTGATCGTGGTTAATGGTGATGGGAGCGTCGTCGGCATCGTTCACCTCCATGATCTGTTAAAAGCGGGCATCACTTAAATGTGGCGCCTCTGGGGTCTCATTGGAATCACTCTTCTGGTCGGATGCAGTGACCTGAAGGAGCCTACTACCGAGCTGGTTGAAAGCACGTCCATTCCGGACCAGGAGATTTGGAATGGACAGATTGAGATTACCAGCGATGGGCGCAGACAATCGGTTGTTCAGGCCGGACATATCGAGGTATTTGAAAAGCAGAAAGTGACGCTCTTCGGAGACGGGGTAACGGTCGATTTTTACAACAGCGCCGGGGAACATACTTCAGTCCTAACGTCTCAGCGGGCCAGAATTGAAGAACGAACGGATCTGTTTGTGGCGTTGGGAGCCGTGGTCGTCTCTTCCGATAGCGGCGCCGTCCTGCGGACAGAGAGATTATACTGGGATCGCACCGATCGACAGGTGCGCTCCGATACCCTGGTTGTTTTAACGACGGAGTTGGATTCGCTGCGCGGTTTCGATTTCGAGTCGAACGAAGATTTATCATCCTGGCAGTTGAGGAATCCGACCGGCCAGACATTCCGGAAGCGGCCATGAGACGGCAAGCGGTATGTTTGCGGACAGCCTTTTTATTTATCTTTATCAGTTGCTCTATTGATGCTCCGGTTTGTACTGCGCAGGCTCCCATCGTATTGGAACGCGCCGACCTGCTGAGGACCGGTGGCACTACGCAAAGCCCCATCCGATATCTGGACGGGGACGTCTGGATTACGCAGGATACCCTCTCGATCACCTGCGAACATGCGACCTACGAGGAGGCGCTGGGCAGGCTCTTCTTCGAAGACGACGTTCACTTCGTGGAGCCCACCAGGAAGATCTGGTCGGACAAGGCGACCTATTATGAGCACAGTGGCCGGGCCGTCGCCGAGGGGAACGTCCGCATCGATCAGGATTCGATTCTGATCTTCTGTGACCGGGTAATCTACAGCGAGGCCCGTGAGGAGGCGCAATTCTTCGGTGACGTCGAAATCCACTCCCTCCTCGAAAACGCTCTTTTAACCGGCAATCACGGTGCTTATAACCGTCCTGACGGGCGAGGTGTGATGACTCAGAATCCGCGTTTGGTCAGACGCTTCGATGAGACAGATTCACTAGTCGTCGTGGGTCTTGTAATCGAATACCTGTTTGACCAGAAATATGCCATCGTTACCGATAGTGTACAGATCAGCCGCGGCGAGTTCAGAGGATGGGGACAGAAACTGCACTACTGGGATGGCGCCGAGCGCGCCCGCCTGACCGGCGACCCGATCCTGGAGCATGGCCGGGACATTCTGGCGGCGGACAGCGTGGACGCGTACTTTGAGGATCAGAAGTTGAAACGGGCGGTGTTGACAGGTCGGGCCGTGGCCACTTCCCCGGTCGATTCGCTTGCCAGCGAACCCCTGAACACGATGTCCGGGCGGCGCATGGAGATCACCTTTGCCGATAGCCAACTGGACAGCATCTTTGTGAGGGGTAACGCAACCAGCGTGTACTACATCCGCGAAGAGGGTGAAAAGAAGGGAGCCAACCGAGTTTCCGGAGACCTGATCGATATGATGATAAGCGAAGGTCGGGTCAGTTGGATATACGTCGAGGGAGGTACTGAAGGAGTCTACTATCCATGGCATCTTGAACAACGCATTTCTGAAGATGATGACAATCTGGATAGGGTGCGCTGATGCACGTACTCCGAGCTGATGAACTCGTCAAAGTTTACGGACGGAAACAGGTGGTGGAGAACGTTTCACTGGACGTCTCTCAGGGAGAAATTGTGGGGCTGCTGGGTCCGAACGGTGCGGGGAAGACCACCACTTTTTACATGCTGACCGGCATGATTCGGGCCACGGAGGGACGTATTTATCTCGATGAGGAGGAGATTACGGCCATGCCCATGTTCCGGCGCGCCCGGCTGGGGATCGGGTATCTTTCCCAGGAGCCATCCATCTTCCGGAAATTGACCGTCAAGGAGAATATCCTCGCCATTCTGCAGATGATGCCGATTTCAAACAAGCAGCGGAAGCAAAAACTGGACTGGCTGCTGGAGGAATTATCCATCAAACATCTGGCGAACAATAAAGCCTACACGCTGTCAGGCGGCGAGCGCCGCCGCGTGGAGATCACCCGGGCGCTGGCGACCGATCCGAAGTTTATTCTCCTGGACGAGCCCTTCGCCGGCATTGATCCCATCGCCGTGGGAGATCTGCAGACCCTGGTCCGCGACCTGAAGAACCGGGGGATCGGCGTCCTGGTAACTGATCACAACGTTCACGAGACCCTGAGTATCACCGACCGCGCTTATCTGCTCTATGAAGGAAAAATTCTCAAATCCGGCACTGCTGACTTTCTGGCTGCCGATCCTGAAGCCAGGAAATTGTATCTAGGGGAATCCTTTAAACTTGAACGATGATTTGCGAATATAAACGACGATGATTCAAACCCTACGACAGGATTTACGGCAGCGGCTCGAGATGACCATTCAGCCGTTGCAGATCCTGAGATCAGAACTGATCCAGCTACCCCTGCTCGAACTCGAGCTCAGAGTCAATGCCGAACTCGAAGAAAATCCTTTTCTTGATGAGGCTGAAGCTCCCGAGGAGGAAGTCGTAGAAGAGGAAGAGGAACAGCCTCTCCCTAAGACTGCGGACGAGTTGGATGAAGAGGCCGAACAGGAGACACCGGCCAAAACGGAAGCCTCTGAGGTCGATTGGGAGGAGATGCTCAACGATGAAGACTTTTACGAATACCGTCCGCGCATTCTGCCTGCCTCCGTTGAAGTGCACGAGATTCCGCGCGCTGCAGGCCTCACGATGATTGACCATTTGAACTCGCAGCTTCGCACCGACCGGCACATCGTGGATAACCCCGAGATCGGTGAGTACATCCTGGGGAGCTTGAATCCCGACGGTTATCTAAGCGTTACTGTCGAAGAGATTGCCGAAGATTTGCAGGTGGATTACAATCAGGTAGTGGCGGTGTTGAGGCGCATTCAATCCTACGACCCACCCGGCATTGCAGCCCGCAACCTGCAGGAATGCCTGTTCATCCAGTTGATGGCACAGCCCAATCCGGACCGTATCGCTCTGCGGATGGTGCGTGATTGCTTCCAGGAATTCATCAATAAGAAGTACGAGATCATCGCCAAGAAACTGGAAATCACCCTGGAGCAGGTCAAAGAGGCGTTCGATGTAGTTACCAGACTTAATCCCAAACCGGGAGAGGGTTTCTACGACGAGAAGCAGAACTACATCGTTCCCGATCTCATCGTCACCCAGGTTGGTGATGATTTCGAAGTCTTCATCAACGATGGCAGCATCCCTAATTTTCACGTCAACTCGGAATACCGGGACATGGTGCTCTCCAAGAAAAAGGTGGATAAAAAGACGCGGGAATTCGTGCACCGCAAATTGGAATCGGCTCGATGGTTCATCAACGCCATCCATCAGCGGCGGGCGACCATGCTGCGGACCATGCGAGCCATCGTGAAGAAACAGGAGGACTTCTTCCGGTTTGGCAAGGAGCACCTCAGACCCATGATATTACAAGACATAGCTGACGATATTGAGATGGATATCGCCACCATCTCGCGCGTTACTAACGGCAAATACGTGCAGACGGACTTCGGAGTCTTTGAATTGAAATACTTCTTCAGTCAGCGCATGGAGACCAACGAGGGCGAGGATGTCTCCACCCGTATCATTAAAGCCAAATTGCGGGAGATCGTCGATAAGGAGAACAAGGCGAACCCGTATTCGGATGAGAAATTGGCCGAGTTGCTATCCCGGGAAGGCTACACCATTGCGCGTCGCACGGTGCAAAAATATCGCGAACAACTGGGCATACCGGTCAAACGGCTCAGGCGTGAGATTATCTGACTAAACAATCAATCGAATGCAAGTGAGGAGACATAGATGGCACTGTTAGACGGCACCGATATTTCACTGGGGACACATTGCCCGGATTTCGACCTGCCGGCTGTGGACGGGAAACGATACAGCCTGGCGGACTTCGATGAGAAGGATGTCCTGGTGGTGATGTTCATCTGCAATCACTGCCCATACGTCCAGGCGATCGAAGATCGTCTCGCCCAACTGCGCAGGGATCTGGAAGGCCAGAGTGTGCAATTGGTCGGCATCTGTTCGAATGACCCGGTAAATTATCCCGAAGACTCCTTCGAGAATCTGCGGAAGCGCTGGCAGGACAAGGATTTCGGGTTCCCGTACCTGCACGACCTCGAACAGACGGTGGCAAAGGATTTCGGTGCGGTCTGCACGCCCGAATTTTTCGTGTACGGCCCGGACCGCAAGCTGGCTTACCACGGCCGCCTCGATGATAACTGGAAGGAACCGCACCGGGTCACCCGCCGCGAATTGAAAGAGGCGGTCGAACTGCTACTCGACGGCAAGCCGGTAGAGTTCAAGCAGGCACCCTCCATGGGTTGTTCGATTAAGTGGCGGACCTATTAAACAGGTCATGGATGAGTAACCTAATCGAACGGTTATTCCGTCTCTCCGAGAACCAGACCACCGTCAGGACCGAAGTGCTGGCCGGGTCGACGACCTTCATGACCATGGCCTACATCATTTTCGTGCAGCCGGCGGTATTGTCCCAGGCGGGCATGGATTTCAACGCTGTCATGGTGGCGACCTGCCTGTCCGCGGCTCTGGCCACGATTTTGATGGGCCTGCTGGCGAACTATCCCATCGCACTGGCTCCGGGCATGGGGCAGAACTTCTTCTTCACGTTCACCGTCGTGCTGGCGTCGGGCGTGCACTGGCAGACGGCTCTGGGTATCGTTCTCTTTTCCGGGATTCTCTTTCTGGTACTGAACCTATTCCGCCTGCGCCAGGTTCTCATAGATGCCATTCCCGACTCCCTGAAACATTCCATCGCCGCCGGGATCGGCTTCTTCATCGCCTTCATCGGCCTGGGGGAAGCGGGTATCATCATGCGGAATAACGATCCCCTGGTCGGGGCCGTCTTTTCCGGCGATTTCAATCCGGATGCCCTTGTGGGGCGCATCAAGCTGTACGAATACGCCTCCGGAGCGGTAAAACTGGGCGACCTGACTCATCCGGCCACGCTGCTCGCGCTGTTTGGATTACTCGTCATATTATTTTTACTGGCCTGGAAGATCAAAGGAGCCATCCTCTGGGGTATCGGATTGACCTTCCTGCTGGCAATGGCAACCGGGCAGGTAAAATGGCAGGGTCTGGTGTCGGCGCCGCCGTCCATTGCTCCTACCTTTTTCAAAGCTGATATTGTCGGTGTTTTCCGCTGGGAACTGATTCCCATCGTCATCGTCTTTTTCTTTACCGATTTTTTCGACACTATCGGGACCCTGATAGGTGTCGGCGATCGCGCCGGGTTCATCCGGGAGGGAAAACTGCCGCGCGCCTCGCGCGCACTCTGGGCGGATGCTACGGGAACCGTGGCCGGGTCTCTACTGGGGACGTCAACGGTGACCAGCTACATCGAATCGGCGGCTGGCGTGGAAGAGGGAGGCAGGACCGGGCTGACGGCAGTCACCGTGGGCGTGTTTTTTCTGCTGGCGATCTTTTTCGCACCACTCGCCCGCATGATCGGTGGGGGCATCGAAGTGGCTGCGGGCAGTTCCCTGCTCCTGTACCCGATCACCGCTCCTGCGCTGATCGTGGTGGGCTGTTTGATGGTGCAGACTGTTGCGAAGATCGATTGGATGGAGATGACGGAAGCCATTCCCGCCTTTTTAGTCATCATCGGAATGCCGCTGACCTATTCCATTTCGGATGGGCTTGCTTTCGGATTCATCAGTTATGCCACCCTGAAAATCGTTTCCGGCAAAATAAAAGAGACCAGTTGGCTGATTTACTTGTTGGCGGCCGTTTTCGCCGTCCGCTATATCTTTCTGTAAGGGTGATAGAATGTACGACGTCCTGGACGACCTGAAAGCAAAACTCGATGCGAGACGCCCCTTTTCGGAAGAG